>NZ_JAACKB010000356.1 GCF_010892395.1 Sulfurovum sp. bin170 | reverse complement strand
TTAGTTAACTCTTCACTTGCAGATGCAATGGCAGACTTAACCGCTTCTCTAGTTGCATTTTCACTCAAAAGCATAAATGATGATTTAAAATTTTGGGATATTGCAATGCTCTGCATATCTTTTGCATCCTGTTCACAAGTGCCTAATGGACTCACTTCGCTACCGTAGTGTTCTGTGTCCAGATAATTTAGTCCTATATGTATTGATATTCCTCTATTCATGATTTTTCCTTTTTTTAACTTTTTACCATTATACCTTAAATCTCCATCAACAAACGCTTTTAAGATATTAAATTTATCATCAAAAAGAACTAAATCAGCACAATACCCCTCTTTGAGTTCCCCTATATCTAGCCCAAGTTTTTTAGCAGGTATTCGAGTCACCATATCCACAAGTTCAGGCAGAGAGACTTCACTATGCTCATAAAAATTCTTCAACGCCTCATTGAGCTTCAAAACAGACCCTGCCAACTGCCCACTCTCTAACCTAGCCTCTCCATCTTGGACAATCACATTTTGCCCACCCAAACTATACTCCCCACACCTCATGCACCCTGCCCTCATAGCATCGGTCACAAGTATAAGCTGTTCTTGTTTAAGTCTGAACAAAAAATTATAAAATGATGGATGGATATGAATATTATCAGCAATAATCTCACAGCTAACCTCATCACTGCCTAGTACAGCCCCAACAATCCCTGGCTCTCTATGGTGCAAAGGATTCATAGCATTAAAAAGATGTGTAGCGTGAGAAACCCCTTTTGCAAAACTATCTTTTGTCTCCTCAAAAGAGGCATCACTATGACCTATACTAAGCAAAATATTTGGGTAATTTATCTGTAGATACTCCATAAACTCATCTGCACCCTCCATCTCAGGAGCCAAAGTTATCATCTTTATGCTATCTATATATTGCTCTATAAGTTCAAAGTTTGCAGATTGAATATATTGAGGATTTTGAGCTCCACACTTCGCAGGATTCAAAAAAGGACCTTCGAGATGCGTTCCCAATATCTTCGCCCCCTCTACCTCATCTCCATATCTTTCAATATTAGCCAAAGCATCCTCTATCTCCCCACTTGACATGGTCATGGTTGTTGCCAAAAAAGAGGTAGTTCCTGTCTGCAAAATAGATTTGGAGATGGTCTGTAGAGCCTCTGGAGTTGCATCCATAACATCAGCACCTGCTGAACCGTGAATGTGAATATCTATAAACCCTGCACTTAAGTATGCCCCTTTTGCATCTATAGTCTCTATATTTGGGGGTAGCTTTTTAGCTATCTCTACTATTTTTTTGTCAAAAAGTAGATAACTATCCTCTATTATCTTTTTATTGTCTATAATTTTTGCGTTTATAATGGCTTTCATGGACAGATAAACTCTAACATATTAATCACCTCAGCTGTTGTAATGAGTGAATTATAGATAAATTGCCCTTTGTACTGACTGCTTTATGAGACTTTAATATCTGTCTCATTTTTTATTTGTGAATTTTTTTGTTTCATCCTCTCTATGCATTACACCTAATAATCTATCCAAACTCCTTTTGAGAATCGGAAGTTAGATATTGGTGAGTTGGAGTGGAGGTTGTAAGTGAATAATAGAAATATTTTTTTGCTATAATAAGAGAAATTATAGATTAGAGAGAAAAGATGAAAAAGTTACCATATGGAAAAAGTAATTTTAAGGATATAAAGACAAAAGGATACTACTATATTGACAAGACCAATTTTATCCAAAAGATTGAAGATAGTAGTGATTTTCTCTTTTTTCTTCGTCCAAGGCGTTTTGGTAAATCTCTTCTAATTTCAATGCTTGAGGCTTATTATGATATTTATTATAGAGATGAGTTCAATGAGATATTCAAAGATACCTATATACTAAAAAACCCTACTCCACTAAAGAGTAGTTTTTATATTATGAAATTTGATTTTAGTGGGGTAAATGTTACCGATTATCAAAATAGTTTTAGAGTGAATCTACTTGATACCATAGATTCATTTTTAGAAAAATATGAAATCGAACGAAGTTTTCGAGATGAAAATCCAATTAATAGATTACATAATCTATTCCAATATTTTACACTAAATAGGCTATCTCTCTATATTCTAATAGATGAGTATGATAGCTTTGTAAACAAGCTTCTAGTAAATGATACCGAGAGCTATAAAGATATTGTAAGCACAAATGAAGCTCTATACAAAGATTTTTTTACCATACTCAAAGTTGGCACAAGCGGGAATGATAGTGCGATTAAAAAGATGTTTTTTACAGGAGTTAGCCCTTTGGCTCTGTATGATGTCACAAGTGGTAGTAATATCGGGGAAAGTCTCTCTTTGGAGTATGATTTCAACGATATGGTAGGAGTTACACGAGCAGAACTAGATAAGATGATAGATGATTATGCTCTGGACAGATATAGAGAGCAGATATTCCAAAGATGTGATGAGTGGTATGATAGCTATAGATTTAACAAAAGAGTATCTCACACGATTTACAATACTGATATGATTTTATATTATCTAAAGTCATTAATCAGAAATGCTGAAGAGCCAAATAATCTGATAGATATAAATGTAAGAAGTGACTATACAAAACTAAGATACCTTGTTTATAGTGACAAAAAGCTAAATGGAAACTTTGAGATACTTAATAGTTTGATTAATAATGAAACTATAACTCTTGATATACTACAAGAGTATTTTACTGCGTATGAATTAAAAAAGTCAGTAAATTTTATATCATTTCTATTTTCGTTGGGATTTATTACAATAAAAGAATATAGAGCAGGTATTCAAGTCTATATTCCAAATCAAACAATCAAAAAAATTATGGCAGATTTTATAACTATGGAGCGATTATAGAATATAGTGATGAGAAATTGCA
>NZ_JAACKB010000355.1 GCF_010892395.1 Sulfurovum sp. bin170 | reverse complement strand
TTTTGTAACCAATAAAAAAAGAGCCACCACAACATTTTTAAAAAGTATGATAGAGAGAAAAAGCTCTTGCTATATTGTCTATCCACTTTTTGGTTTCAATGGCAATCTTCTTGTGAACCGAGAAGAGGCGATTAACTCTATCAATCTAAATATAGAAGTGGCACAACGAGGTGTTAAAATATATCGAATTTTTATTGTTGACTCTTTGGATGATGTAGATAGTTTTGTGATAAAGACAGTTAAAAGAATGGAAGAGGTAGGGGTAGATATACGGTTTGCTATCAAAAAAGATATTGAGACCCTTGTGACCAGTTATGATTTTGCTTTTCCTGTTGAGAAAGATGTGGTACTGCACAAAGAGAGAAGTGAAAAAAACAATGATTTTTCCATCAACCCTGATGAGGGTACGATTATGATATATGTTAACAACTATAGATTGATAAAAGAGAAAAGTCTAAAATTGGATAAGGTATTAGAGTTAAAAAACCAAAGGAGCCATGAGGCTTATATACCAAAAGAGAACTTCCTATTCTCACAAGATAACAGAGTGTTGCAAAAACTACTTAAAGATGATGGGTTGTGGTACTTCTACTCCTATCCAAGTAATAACAATATGGAAGAAAAAGTTTGGATAATCCAAACACAATTTTTCGAAAACTTTACACTTATTGATGCATATAGAAACAAGGGACAACTTTTTATCGGTACGAATCAATCTATAGTTATAAAAGAGGGAGATAATAGTAAAAATATGACAGCAATTCTCTTTGATAATTCTAAAATCTCTTATGATATATTGCCTTTTGCAAGAATCTCTAAGTCTAATGGAGCTGAAGAGCAGATATTTAACTTTGGGTTCTTTTCTCGCAAGGAGTTTAGTGAGGATGAGGCTGTGGAGATTTTAGGTGATATTGATAAGTTACAGTTGAAGATTGATTATTCGTTTGTTCAGAGGGTTAACGGGTGGATTGGGAAATCAAGTTAGGGGATAAGTTTAAGATGGTACACTTTCGTAAAATATAGAAAAGGAAAGAGTATGTCCCCCCAAAAACGAGCAACAATAATAGCAAGTGTTGTCGCAACCATTTTAACAATAGTAAAATTCGCCATAGGTGTAGCCTCTGGTTCAGTAGCTGTTTTGGCTTCTGCCATAGATTCTCTGCTTGATACGGTTATCTCTGTATTTAACTTTTTTGCGATTAAAAAGTCAGAAGAGAAAGTGACGGATAGGTTTCAGTATGGAAAAGGAAAAGTACAAGCGATAGCGGCTGTGATTGAGGGTACTATTATAACACTCTCTGGATTTTATATTATCTATGAGGCGATTAAAAAAGCTATAAATGGGACGGAGACTACGATGTTGAGTCCTGCGATTATGGTTATGATTTTCTCGATAGCCGTTACTTTTTTACTCGTTGAGTATCTTATGGGAGTTGCTAAAAAGACCAATAATATTGTCATCAAATCCGATGCTTTGCACTATAAGACAGACCTTATAAGTAATGGGGTTATTCTGCTCTCTTTGGTCTTGGTCTATTTGACAGATTGGGATATTATTGATGCGATTTTTGGTTTTGGGATAGGGATTTATATTATCTATTCTGCTTATGAGATTATAGAAGAGGGGATTTTTATTTTGATGGACCATGCATTAGACCCAGAGATAGTTAGAGAGATTGAGAAGAAGATAGATGAGCATCCATTAGTTACTAGTCACCATTGGTTAAAGACACGAACTGACGGTTCTCATAATTTTGTTGAGTTTCACTTGGTATTAGAGCCTGAAATGACTCTGCTAGAAGCACATCGTATCTCTGATGTGATAGAGGAGAGGATAGCCAAGCTTGATGATACGAGACGATGGATTATCACACCTCACTATGACCCTTATGATGATGAGGATATAAATGATGCGACAAGAGATGGTATACCTCTAGGGGAGGCTTGATGATATATCTGCTCTCTCCATTGGTAAAAAAGGGGACGATTTCTCTGCCGATGATTTCGTTTAGTTTAACTACAAATAAGATAGATTTTTCTCGTTGTGATACGCTGATGTTTACCTCCAAACAGGCAGTGGTGAGTGCAGAGAGCATTGATAAGCGTTGGAAAAACTATCCATCAGTAGCGATAGGTAGAGCTACCAAAAAAAAGATAGAGGAGCTAGGAGGTGAGGTTATCTATTACCCCAAAGAGTTTTATGGTAAATCTTTGGCAGAGGATATAAAAGAGAAGTTTTCTGATAGAACTCTTCTCTATCTTCGCCCCAAAGAGGTCTCCTTTGATAGCAAGGGGTATTTGGCAAAAGAGGGGATAGAGTTGCAAGAGCAGATAATATATGAGACCTCGTGCCAGAGATATGAAGAGAGTGATGCTCCTTTGAAAAATGCTATTATTATATTTACCTCACCATCAACTATAAAATGTTTTTTTGAGAACTTCTCATGGGATAGAAGTTACACTGCTATATTAATAGGAAAAGCTACCAAAGAACACCTGCCAGACTACTGTGAATATGTAGTTGCTGATGTGCCTTTAATCGACTCATGTATAGAAAAAGCTAAAGAAATTAGTAAAAACAGTGACATTTGTTAGTATTTATTGTATAATTCTATTAACCTGAGTGGTTCGACTACTGTAATATGTGGTCCAACATTATCTTTTGTGGGACATGTAGATGGCTAGGGAGAGGATGGTTTCGTTTGAGTTAGGCATTGCCAACGAGAAGCTATCCCCAGATTAGTCACTCCCTCCTACACCGTTGGCTTTTTAGGGCCGGCTCTTAACAGAACGGCCACTCGGGGCCTTTTTTATAATCCGACTCATATTGTTGTTGTAAAATATTTAATAGTGTATAATATTGCTTATATATTTTTAACTATTTTATTGGAGAAGTTTTAAGTGAATGTATTAATAATTGGTGCTGGTGGAAGAGAGTACTCTATTGGGATGGCTCTTAAAAAAGATGAGAGTGTAGATAACCTCTATTTTGCCCCTGGAAATGGAGCGACGGATGAGTTGGGTGAGAATTTGACGATTAGTGATTTTGATGAGTTGGGTGATTTTTGTGAATCAAATTCTATCGGTTTGACTATTGTAGGTCCAGAGGCTCCTTTGGTTGATGGGATTGTAGATAGATTTGAGGCTAGAGGGTTGACTATCTTTGGACCATCTGCACAAGCTTCACAGCTAGAGGGGTCAAAGATTTTTATGAAAAACTTTTTGGCTCGTCACAGTGTGCCAACGGCAAAGTATATAGAGACTGACTCTATAGAGGATGCATACAGGTTTATTAACTCCTTGGAAGCTCCTATTGTGGTCAAAGCAGATGGGCTTTGTGGTGGTAAAGGGGTGATTATTGCTACTAGTAGAGATGAAGCAAAAAAAGCTTCTGCCGAGATGCTATCTGGTAGCTCATTTGGTGACGCGGGAACATCTATAGTAGTTGAAGAGTTTTTAGATGGCTATGAACTTTCTGTTTTTGCTATCTGTGATGGTGAAGATTATGTCGTTTTACCAGCGGCCCAAGACCATAAGCGACTTCTGAACGATGACCTTGGCCCAAATACAGGTGGGATGGGTGCTTATGCTCCAACACCACTTGTAGATGATGAGATTTATCGAAAATTAGATGAGAGGGTTATTGTACCAACACTAGAGGGAATGAGAGCTGAGGGGATGCCATTTAAAGGTGTACTATTTATAGGTGTAATGGTTGTAGACGGTGAGCCTATTATTTTGGAGTATAATGTCCGTTTTGGTGACCCAGAGTGTGAAGAGTTGATGCCTCTGCTTAAGTCTCCTGCATCAGAGCTATTTTATAAAGCAGCGACAGGTGATTTGAAAAATGCAAAGATTGAGTTTCATGATAAATATGCTGTTGGTGTTGTTATGGCAAGTCGTGACTATCCATACAAAAGTTCTGAACCTGCCCAGATAATTATTGATGATATTGTTCATGATGATTTGGAGGCAAACTCTCACATCTCTTTTGCAGGGGTAACACGCGGTGATGATGATAAACTCTATGCTACAGGTGGCAGGGTGCTTGTCTGTGTGGGGATGGGTGATAGTATTGCCGAGGCTCAACAGAGAGCATATATGTTGGTAGGTCAAGTTCACTTTGCAGGTAAGCAGTGTAGAACGGATATTGCGTATCAGGCACTTTAGGAGTAGTAATGCAGGAGGTTGGTGAGTATCAAATCGCTACAAAAGGGAAGCGTACGGTAGCTTTTTTTATTGATAGTTTTGTTATTGTTCTATTTCTGATTGCTATATATACCAAGCAGTGGGTAGTGGCTGTAGATAGTGAAGATTTTTCTCTTTTTTTTACAAATGATAAGTTTTTGGTTATCTCTCTTTTGGGTTTTATATACCATACACTTTTTGTATGGCAAAATGGTATGACTTTAGGAAAGATGCTAATGAAGATTCGTGTTGTTGAGATAGATACAGCCTCTACCCCTTCACTCACTACAGCACTTCTTCGCTCTGGATTTAGAGTTATTAGTGATAACTCCCTAATGTTGGGCTATCTAGTAGCATTCTTCTCTCCTCTGCTCCAATCCTTCCATGATAAAATAGCAAAAACTATTGTGGTAGATGCGTAGGGTGCGATTGCTATCGCACCAAAAAAGGATTCTAATGCGTAGCTTTACTCTTCTCCTACTCCTCTCTATTGTAGTTTTTGGAAAAGAGACTATCGAAATCTTTGCAAAAAATGTTATAGCTAGAGATAACTCTGTCTCTGCCAACGATAGTGTAGTTATACTCTATGAAGGTTCGAT
>NZ_JAACKB010000354.1 GCF_010892395.1 Sulfurovum sp. bin170 | reverse complement strand
TTTTTAGAAAAAAAAGATGCTAGTCAAATTACCTCTCATCTGCTAATCGAAGCAAAAGAGAATAGTTGTGTGATAAAAGCAACCGACGGAGAGATAGGACTTTTGATTCGAACAGAAAATATAACAGTTGAAGAGGAGGGAACAGTTACTGCTAATGGCAAAAAACTCCTAGATATTATTCGCATTTTAAAAGATGAAGAGATTACTCTTGAAGAGTTAAATAACAATCTGCATATAAAACAGAACCAATCAAAATTCAGATTGCCTATTTTTGATTTTGAAAATTTTCCATCTTTCCCAAAAATTGAAGACAAATCAAAAATTTCATTAGACTCAACAGAACTTATCAAGGCTCTTAAAAATATATCAACCTCGATAGACAGCAATAATCCAAAATATGAACTAAATGGTGCTCTGTTAAAAATCAAAAACCGTTCAACCCAAATAGTTGGAACCGATACACGAAGACTTTCTGTTGTCACAATAAACAACAAGAGTGAAAAAGAACTCTCATTGATAATTCCCAAAAAAGCGATAATGGAGATTCAAAAACTATTTACTCATAAAATTGATATTTATTACGATGAGACCAATCTTGTGATAAATGATAAAGATTATTATTTTTATACCCGTTTGATTAATGGCAATTTTCCAAATTATGAACGAATCATCCCAAATAATAATCAATACGCTATAACTCTGCCCAAAATAGAGATGCTAGAATCTATCAAAATGATTACAACTATATCCCCTGAAATAAAAATAATATTCAGAAAAAATTCTATTTTCTTTGAATCTTTAGCTTCGGATAACATTGAAGCAAAAACCGAACTACTTATTCCTCTGGGACTTGATGAGGATTTTGAAATAAATGTCAATAGCCGATTTCTTTTAGACTTTATTTCGCAAATAGAGAGTGATTCCTTTGAAATTTCATTAAATGAACCTACATTACCATTTGTTTTAAAGAATAAACAATTTATAACCGTTATAATGCCAATTATTGTTTAATTTAGGAAATATAAATGTCAACCAACCAAACCAAATATATATTTGTAACAGGAGGAGTACTAAGCTCTCTTGGAAAAGGAATTACAGCCGCTAGTATAGGAACTCTTTTGAAACATTCTGGTTTTAGAGTAGGAATTCTTAAACTAGACCCTTATATCAATGTCGACCCTGGTACAATGTCTCCTCTTGAACATGGAGAGGTATTTGTAACTAAAGATGGTGCAGAGACAGATTTGGACTTAGGACACTATGAGAGATTTTTAGATACAAATCTGACTCAAAACAATAACTTCACTACAGGACAGATCTACAAAACAGTTATCGAAAATGAACGAAGAGGCAAATATCTTGGTAAAACAATTCAAATTGTACCTCATATTACCAACGAGATAAAAGAGAGAATCATACTAGCAGGTGAGACAAAAGATATACTTATCGTTGAACTTGGTGGAACTACAGGGGATATGGAGGGGATGCCATTTCTTGAGACTATTCGTCAGATGAGGCATGAGTTTGGTAGAAGTACAGTTATGAATATACATGTAACACTACTTCCCTATATTCGCACAGCGGATGAAATTAAAACTAAACCAACTCAACACTCTGTTCAGGAGTTGAGGCGAATTGGTATTACCCCACAGATGCTTATTTTAAGGTCTGAAACTCGAATACCTAGTGAAATTAAAAGAAAAATTGCTTTTACTTGTGATGTTGAAAATGACTCTGTAATTGAAGCAATAGATGCCCCTACGATATACCAAGTACCTCTAAATTTTATGACACAAGATATACTAGAACCAATATCTAAACAGCTCGGATTAGGTGAAGTTAAGCCTGATATGCAACTTTGGGCTGATTTGGTAGACAAAATTATTGAACCAACTAAAAAGACAACTATAGCTTTTGTTGGGAAATATTTAGACCTAAAAGAGTCTTATAAGTCACTGACCGAAGCACTTATTCACGCTGGAGCAACTCTTGATACCGCTGTTGAGATAAGATGGGTAGATAGTGAAAAGGTTGAAAACAATGGTGCCAAAAAATATCTTATCGATTGTGATGCTGTTTTAGTTGCAGGTGGTTTTGGTGAACGAGGTATAGAGGGTAAAATAGAATCTATACAGTATGCAAGAGAGAACAGAATCCCATTTTTAGGTATCTGTCTTGGAATGCAACTTGCTATGATTGAATTTGCACGAAATATATTAGGTTTAAAAGAGGCAACTTCTGTTGAACACAACGAGAATACACATGAGCCTATTATCTTTCTTATTGATGAATTTATTGATGCAACAGGATCAAAACAGGTAAGAACAACCACTTCACCATTAGGTGGAACCATGCGTCTTGGTGAGTATGAGTGTAATACTAAAGAGGGGTCATCTCTAAGAGAAGCGTATGGAGCTTCCACAATTTTTGAGAGACACAGACACAGGTATGAAGCCAATCCGACATATAGAGAAGCTCTAGAGCTTAATGGGATGGAGATTACAGGTGAATCAAATGGTCTTATAGAGGCTATAGAGGTGAGAGACCATCCTTGGTTCCTAGGCGTTCAATTCCATCCAGAGTTTACCTCACGATTGCAAAATCCAAACCCAACAATCCTAGCTTTTGTAAAAAAAGCTTTAAACAACAAATCGTAGGTTCGGTAACACCGAACAAAAATATGCATTATCCAAAAATAACCCCTATTCAAATAGAACAAAAACTAAAACAGCGTTTTGAAAAAGAGGGTTTCCTCTCTTTAGCTAATCTGCCCCACCCCTCAACATTCAAAGATATGGACAGAGCCACCAAGAGAATAGTCCAAGCGATAGATAACCAAGAGAAAATTGTATTAATAGGTGACTATGATGTAGATGGAGTAGTCTCAACAACCCTTATAAAACTCTTTTTTGATGAAATAGGAGTTGAACTAGAGTGGATAATTCCAAACCGTTTTAGAGATGGTTACGGACTCTCTGCCAATATTATCTCCAAAATAGAAGATTATGATTTAGCAATTACCGTTGATAATGGAATATCAGCAGTAGAAGCAGCCCAGTTATGTAAAAAGCATAATATAGAGCTGATTATTACAGACCACCATCTTCTACCAAAGGTCTTACCTGAAGCCTATGCAATCATAGACCAAAAGCAAGAGGATTGCTCTTTTCCTTATGATGAGGTGTGTGGTGCTCAAATTGCATGGTATCTAATCTCTTCATTGAAAAAAGCTCTAAATCTCTCTGTTGATACCAAATCTTATATTGGTTTAGTATCCCTTGCTATTATTGCAGATATGATGCCTCTACAACATATAAACAGAGCTATGGTTTTGGCCGGACTACAGCTTCTAAACAGAAGTGAACTTCCTGCGATTAAAGCGTTTAGAGAGAAACTAGGCAAAAAGTCACTAAATTCAGAAGATATAGGTTTTCAAATAGCACCTGTGCTTAATAGTGCAGGACGAATGGATGATGCAAAGTGGTCAGTAGAGTTTTTAATGAGTTCAAATATCTATGATGCACGAATTCGTCTTGATAGATTAGTTGACTTTAACAATAGTAGAAAAGAGACCGAGCAGAGAATTACAGAAGAGGCATTAGAACAGGTTAATCCAAATGATAAGGTGATTGTTGTTAATGGAGATAATTGGCATGAGGGTGTAGTTGGTATTGTTGCGGCTCGTGTAGGACGATTTTATGAGAAGCCAACAATTGTTTTAACTAAAAGCGAAAATGGAGATTTAAAGGGTAGTGGTAGAAGTTTTCATGAGTGTAACCTTTTTAAAATCACCAATGGATGTAGAGAGCTTTTGAATAAGTTTGGTGGACACCATGCGGCCATTGGTCTTAGTCTGCCAATAGAAAATTTAGAACCATTTAGAGAAAAGTTACAAAAAAATTATTTAGCAGAGGAGTATAGTGAAGATCTGATTGACCCTGATATTTTAGGAGAGTTAAGTTTTTCACATATAGATTTTCATCTTGTGAATATGATGAAACAGTTTGAACCATTTGGTCAAGCTAATAGCAAACCAAAATTTATAACCTCTAATGTTTTGATTGAAGATGTAGCAGATATGGGAAAAAATTCAGAACATAGACGATTTTTATTTTCTCATAATGGCATAGTTAAACAGGGTGTACTTTTTAAGACAAAAGAGCTATTTGAGATAGGTCAAATGGTTACTATTATCTATGGAGTAAATGAGAACCATTTCAGTGGTAGAAGCACTATCCAACTGATGTTAGAGAAGCTTATAATTAATATAAATT
>NZ_JAACKB010000353.1 GCF_010892395.1 Sulfurovum sp. bin170 | reverse complement strand
TCTTCTCTTCACAAAAACCAGATATTATTATTACCGACATTCAAATGCCTAAAATGGATGGATTAGAATTTATTACAAAAGTTAGAGAATCCAATAGCAATATTCCAATAATTGTACTTAGTGCTCATTCGGAAAAAGAAAAGTTATTTAAATCAATCAAATTAGGTGTAGTAGATTATCTCACAAAACCGATTGATAGAAAAGAGTTTAAGAGTTCTATAGATAATGCGATTGATAAGATTTTATCTTATAATAATAATCTTAATTATGAGGGTAATATACTCTATTTACCATAGGTATACACATCTCGCTGGGATGTGTATAGTATTTTAATAATGAATGCTCCAGCCGACCCCTCTCGGACACCTAGCCGATTTTCATTCGGACACTCAGCCGGAAGTGATTCGGACAGCTAGCCGATTTACATTCGGACAATTAGCCTAAATCATCGGCTGGAAATATAAGTAGAAAATTCTCTAAAATTTACTATGCTATTTTGTTGAAAAACAAGGAGCAGAAATGGAGAAAATTTCTATGAGAAAAATCAAGGATATATTGAAGTTAAGATTTAAAACTGAGATATCATATAGGCAAATTAGTAGAGCTGTAAATATACCAAGCTCAACCGTATCAGATTATTGTAAAAGGTTTGAAATAACCAAGTATGCAATAGATGATTTTTTAGAGATAGATGAGGATAAAATCTATCAGTTACTCTTTCCTGAAAAAGTAAAAAAAGAGACTACTGACACCATCCAACGACCACTACCAAACTTTGAGTATATTCACAAAAATATATCTAAAAAAGGTATGACATTCGAGCTACTATGGATAGAGTACAAAGAGGAAAATCCTAATGGATATTCATTGAGCCAGTTTAAAGAGTTGTATTATAAATTCAAGAAAAAAGTAAATCCCACAATGAGACAGACTTATATACCTGGTCATCAGATGTTTGTAGATTATAGTGGTTTAACTGTAGCTTATGTTGATGCAAAGAGTGGCGAAATATATAAAGCCCAAATATTTGTAACTGTACTTGGAGGTAGTGGGTGTGTATTTGTCCATGCTACACCATCTCAAAAACAAGAGTACTTCATAAAATCACACATATTAGCCTATGAGTTCTACGAAGGTGTTCCAAAGATAAATGTACCAGACAATCTAAAGAGTGCAATTATATCAAATAATAAGAATGGTATCGTTGTAAATGAGAGCTATGCAGAGATGTGTCGTTACTATAACTGTGCCGTAGAACCTGCAAGACCAAAAAAACCGCAAGACAAGGGAATAGTTGAACAAGCAGTTCAAGGTATTCAACGCTGGATTTTAGCAGTGTTTAGAGATAGAACATTTTTTAGCGTTGATGAGATTAACCAAGCAATAGCACCTCTGCTAGACAAATACAATTCTAAAGTATCTAAACATCTTGGAGCAAGTAGATACGAACTCTTTGAAGAGGAGAAAAAACAGCTACAAGCACTTCCAGCAAATAGGTTTATATATAAAGAGATAAAACTTGCAACCGTAGATATTTCATATCATGTCAAACTATTAGATTGCTACTACTCTGTACCATTTAAACATTTAGGAGAAAAAGTAGAGATTAAATATTCAACTGCACTCGTAGAGATATATTATAAAGGCAAATTAGTAGCTACTCATCCAAGAATACATAGAGCTAATTCCAAATCAACACTCAAAGAGCATCAACCAAAAAACCACCAGTTCCAAAACGAGAAGATGAATCCAGGAAGACTTCTTAACTGGGCAGTTTCTATAGGTGAGAATACAAGGCTGTTCGTGCAAAAAAGATTAGAGAGTTCAGACTATCCAGCAAATGTTTATCAAAACATTATTGCAGTGCTAGGTAAGGCAAAGATATATGGAAAAACTGATTTAGATTTAGCACTTGCATATGCTAATTCTATCAATGCGACAAGAGTTAAATCTATAGAGTCAATCTTAGATAAAAAACTATATTTGCAAGTCTCAAACAATGCAGATACGACACTTACAGTGCTTAATGATCATGAAAATATTCGTGGTAAAGATTACTATAAATAAAAGGCAAAAAGATGAATCAAGATACACTTATAAATAAGATAAATGACTTAGGCTACGATGGTCTAAAAGAGGCATATCTAAGACAGATAGAAGACACAAACTATAATCAACTGAGCTTTGAGGAGAGGCTATACAATCTACTTGATGCACAAGATATCTTTTTACAGAATAAGAGAATATCTCGTAATCTAAAGATATCAAAAATCAAGGACAAACAAGCAGCAGTTGAAGAGATAGTTTATAACTCCAATAGAAATATTAATAGACAGGCTATGCAATCTCTGATAACAATGGACTTTATTCGTAACCACCAAAATATTATCATAACTGGTAAAACTGGTACTGGTAAATCCTTTATTGCACAAGCTCTTGCTAACCGTGCAATTTTAGATGGGTTTAGGGTTTATTATATTCGGATACCTACACTACTTGAGGAGATTAAAATATCAAGAGCAGATGGCACCTATACTAATCTCATTAGAAAGTACTCAAGGTTTCAACTTTTAGTTCTTGATGACTTTGGAGTGGCACAAATATCAGCAGATGACGCTACTAATCTATTTGAAATTATTGAGGATAGAACAGAGATAAACTCAACAATTATCACATCACAATTACCTGTCTCAGATTGGTATGATTATTTAAATAATGGTACTGTTGCTGATGCAATTTTAGATAGGGTTACTCACTCATCTCACCGGATAAAAATAGATGGAGAATCCATGAGAAAATTGATGTCAAATATAGACTAAAATCAGAATCATTCGGACACTTGTGTTATAATTTCATACTTAGAGATTTTTTACTTATAGTGTCCGAGTGAAAATAGGCTGGCTGTCCGAGAGGATAAGCTGGGGCAATTCATCTATAAACTTT
>NZ_JAACKB010000352.1 GCF_010892395.1 Sulfurovum sp. bin170 | reverse complement strand
TGGCTCTTTTGTGGAAGTACTACGCACTTATAAAAAAGGTGCACTAAGTTAGCCCCCGTACTAATAACTGGAAATTTATCCAACATTTGAAGACTTTTTCCAGAAAGCTCTATATGGGAAGAACTAAAACTGTTGATGATAAATCACTCCTATTTCTCTATCTATCTAAAGTGTTAATTCCAAATCAATCTATATTTTCTGCTGCTAAAAACTCAGCCATCAAGGGAGCGACTTCTGGTTTGACTGGTTTATCTATTATCGCTTCTACTTCACCTTTTATTGGATTGTTTGGTACGGTTGTGGCTATTTTGGAGACTTTTTCATCTCTTGGGACGCAAAAAGGTTCATCTATAGCGATAGTTGCACCTGCTATCTCTGAAGCTTTGGTTGCTACGGCTGCGGGTATTGCTGTGGCTACGGTTGCTTACTCTTTTCATCTTCTTTTAAAAAGAAAAGCTTATGAGTTGAATCTCTTGTTAGAGAGTCAGGCTGATTTGATACTCTCGCAAAAGGCTTAGTTATGTATAATTGGGATGAAGACCCTGACTTGAATATCACACCTCTTATTGATGTGATGTTGGTTTTGATGGCTATCTTTATGATTACTATTCCTGTGATGCAGTATCAAGAGCAGATTGAGTTGCCAGAGGGGAGCCAATCACTTAAAGTGAGTGAGCAGAAGGTGTTGACAGTAGAGATAGACAGAGAGTTAAATATTCACTATAACAGTGAGGTCTATACGCTTGACTCTTTTCCTGATGCATTTAGGTTGAAAACAGGTGAGATGGATAAGAGCAAGGCTGTCTATATCAATGCGGATAAGGAGATAGCTTATGAGAATGTTATCTATCTTCTAAAAGTAGTTAAACAGAGTGGATTTTCAAAAGCATCACTCTTGACACTATAAAATCTTTTTTTGGAAAAGGATAAGTATGTTTAACAGTAAAACAGTCTCTGGTATTGCTGCTGTTGCTATCTATTTTCTTCTCATCTACTCTATACTGCTGTTTTACAATGTGCATAAGCAGAAGGCGAAAAACTATGTGGAGAAAAATTCAGATAGAGTAACGGTTACACTTGTTAATAGTGATAGAACGATTTTAAATAGAAGCTCTAAAGTTAGTACTCCCAATAGACCTGTACCCAAGATTGAATCAATGCCAATACCTTCTATTGTGCCACCTCCACCTAAGAGGGTTATTCCTAAAAAACCTGTGCCTAAAAAAGAGACTCCCAAAAAAGAAGTTCCCAAAAAAGAGCTTCCTAAAAAAGAAGTTCCTAAAAAAAGAGTTGTAGAGGTAAAAGAACCTATAAAAGATACAAAAGCAGAGGAGAGGGTAGCTCGAATCAAAAAGATTAGAGAGGATAATGAGAGAGCGAAACAGGCTCAACTTAGAAAAGATAGAGTGGCTAAAGAGAGGGCAAAAGAGGTTAGAATTAAAAAAGATAGAGAAGCCAAAGAGAGTGCAAGAGTAGCTCGAATCAAAAAAGATAAAGAGGCTAAAGAGAGATCAAAAAATCTCTTCTCCTCTGTAGATACCCAAACACCTAGTAGGACTGCTCCAAAAGAGAGTAGTGTCAGACACACCTCTTCTGCTACAGATAGAATTAGAAACACGCATCAGAGTGGTGCGGTATCAAATAGAAACAGAGAACGAGGTGTGGAGAATGCCTATATTGCAAAAGTGCAGAGACGACTGAACAATTGGCATGCACAGAGTAACTATAAAGGGCAGAGTGCTAAGATAAAGCTTGTTATTAAGAGTAGTGGACACTTTAGATTTACGATTCTTAACTCATCAAGTGGAAGTCTTAGCTCGGGATTAAAAGATTTTCTAAATCAGCTAAATAGTATGGGATTGGGGAGACATGACAAGTCAACACCATATAATATTAATGTCACATTTAGAGCCAAATAAGCGTTTATATAAAGAGGGAGTAGAGTATGAAAATAGAAGAGTTAGAGGTAAAGTATAGTTATAAGTTTCCAAAGCTATTTAAAAAACTGTGGAGTGATGGGATGCTTGATTGGATGGGTGGCAGAACTACTCCATTTGGCAAGAGTGAGAATTGGGCAAAAACTATCTATCCTTGTATAAAAGATAATCCACCACTTCTTCTGCACACAGGTGGGTTTGATTTTGAGATGTTAAGGGCAGAGGATATACTCAGCTTCAAATTTGATGAGTTGTGGGATGTGGAGAGTCATGAATTTATCCCTTTTGCAAAATCAGAAGAGGGAAATATTTTTGCTTTTTATAAGAACCTACAAACTGATGGAGAGAGTGCTATTGTCTATATTTGGGATGAGATGAATGAGACAGAGGTCTTGGCTAAGAATTTTGAAGATTTTATCTTTAGAAAGATGTTAGAGGCTATATATGATGTAGATAAAGATGAGCTTTTAGCAGACTATAAAGATGAAGGTTTTGAGGGCTATTTAGTTGATATTCGTAATGATTTAAAAACGACTAAGCCCTATCTCAATGATAAATATGCAGAAGTTTTGAGTGATATTTATAGTAGAAAAGAGGTTATGGAGAGTAGAATTTCATATAGCTTGATAACTCATGAAGAGTTGGCTCAAACTATTCAAACTCATTTGGAGTTTGAGGAGCTTGATTTGGTCTTTGAGCATGAAGTGGACTAGAGAGCCTCATCATCCTCTTCACCTGTTCTGATACGGATGGTTCTCTCTATCTCTGTTACAAAGATTTTACCATCACCAATTTTGCCAGTATGAGCAGCTGATTTAATCGCTTCAATCGCACGATTGAGGTAGTCATCATCACTAACTACAACCGTTACCAATACTTTTGGGATAAATTCTACAACATATTCAGCTCCTCTATAGAGTTCAGAGTGACCCTGTTGTCGTCCATAACCTTTTACTTCAGAGATGGTCATCCCCTCGATACCTGCTTCTACTAGAGCATCTTTGACATCTTCTAGTTTGAATGGCTTTATGATTGCTTCTATTCTTTTCATTTTTTTCCTTTGTAATGGTTGGAATCGGAAGGCTCTGCCTCCGTTGTTCGGGACTAAAGTTTCCGTTTCCAAAATAATATAGTAGGCTTCTTGTAAAACTAGGAACCGATGGCTTTAGCCCAATGCCAATGAATTAAGCTTTTTTTGAACCAAATAGTTCGGGTGTAAACACGCCGATTCCGAAAATGCAAAT
>NZ_JAACKB010000351.1 GCF_010892395.1 Sulfurovum sp. bin170 | reverse complement strand
TGTCCCATCACAGGAAAAGTTACTAATTTTAAAGAGACCATCAAAGATAAAAATTCAGCAGAGATTTATTCATTGATGTCAGAGATGATAGAGGAGCTACAGGAGAGTAAGGAGTTAGCCGACCAAGCAAATAGAACCAAGAGTCTCTTTCTAGCCAATATGTCTCATGAGATTCGTACACCGCTTAATGGTATTGTAGGTTTTACAAAGTTTTTAAAATCAACAAATCTTAATGATGAGCAGTCAGATTTTGTAAATATTATCCGTAAAAGTTCAGAAGACCTCTTAGGTATCATCAATGATATACTTGATATATCAAAGATAGAGAGTGGAATTGTAGAGATTGAAGAGCTGTTCTTTAACCCGATGGATGAGTTTGAGAATGTCATAGAGACCTATGCGGCTAATGCTTCAAAAAAAGATATAGATTTCTCTTTATGGATTGACCCTCTACTCTCCTCTCTGCTTCTCAAAAGTGACCCAGGGAAGATTAAACAGGTTTTGATGAATCTTATATCAAACGCTGTCAAATTTACAGATAAGAGGGGAACAATAGATGTATTAATAGAGAGAGTTAGCTCTACAGAAGATACCATATCAGTCAGATTTACAGTCAAAGATAATGGAATTGGGATTAGTGACAGACAGAAAGATAAAGTTTTTGAAGCCTTTACACAAGCAGATAGTAGTACAAATCGAAAGTACGGTGGTACAGGGCTAGGGCTTACTATCTCGACCAATCTTGTCTCTATGTTGGGTGGAGAGTTGAAGCTAGATAGCTCGATTGGAGATGGCTCAACATTTCATTTTACATTAGAGATGGAGAAACAGAGCCTTAAGCAGGATTATAAAATCAGACCAATGAAAATAGCAATATACTCTCCTGAAGATGTACAGATGAAAGATTCTGACCACTACTTGGAGGATTATCTTCTATCCTTTGAAGAGTTCTCAATCGTTCGTTTTAAAACTTATAGTGAGTGCATGGGGGCAACGGCATCTCTATTTGATGTACTATATATTCACTATGATAGAATAGAAGAGGATGAACTTAGGAGTATCGTGCAGAGACATAGAGGAGATAGTCAGATAATTTTAGTTACAAAACTAAATAGAAGAGCTAATATTGTGGATCTTGCACCTATATTTTCTCAAGTACTGTATGAGCCAATCACCTACACAAAAGTTGAAAAATCTATAAAAATAGTTTTAGAGAATAGAGTAGGGAAAAAAATAGAGTCAAAGAGTAAAAAGAGTGACTGGCCTACATTTAATAACCTCAATGCTCTAGTGGTTGAAGATAATCCTATCAATAGAAAAATGATTCAGCTAACTTTAAAAACTATAGGAATCTCTAGTGATATGGCAGAGGATGGAAAAATAGGTTATGAGATGCGTATGAAGAAGGATTATGATATTATATTTATGGATATTCAGATGCCTGTCATGAATGGTGTCGAATCGACAAAAGCTATTCTGAAATATGAAAAAGAGCATAACCTACGACAT
>NZ_JAACKB010000350.1 GCF_010892395.1 Sulfurovum sp. bin170 | reverse complement strand
CTAGTTTTAATAGAATTAAATAAAAACTCATAAAGGTGAAATTATGAAAAAATCTCAAAAAATTCTCTCTTTTGCAACCCTATCACTTATTGCTCTCTCTCTTGGGGCATGTGCATCAGGGGCAACAAATAGCCAATCCAAAGGTTTATCTGTAGGCTCGACTACAACAGGAAGCACAACTCTGTTTTCAAAAAACATCGTAGGGAAAAAACAAGCCTTAGTTGTTGGTGTTAGTGATTATGCAGGAGAAAGTGCTGATTTGGGTGGGATAGAGAGAGATGTCAATAAGATGAAGAGACTCTTTGAGGGCTGGGGATTTGAGGTCAAAACGCTATATGACAGAGAGTCCATTCAGATAGTTGATTATCTTAGTCAGTATGGGGAGAATTTAGGATCTGATGATTACTTTGCTTTCTATTATAGTGGTCACGGTTCTCATAAACCTGATAGCAATGGTGATGAGGCTGATGGAGAAGATGAGACACTGGTTTTGAGTGATGGTAGGGAAAATACACATCTCATTGATGATATTTTATATGCAAAATTTAATGGTATAAAAGCAAAAAAGATGATTTTCTTTGACTCATGCCATAGTGGAACAGTCTTTAGATCGTTGAATGGAAAATCTCAACCAAAAACAATATCTCCAAATAGTGTTACAAAATCTTTCTCTAAAGGTCTCTCGATAGGTGGAGTAACTAAAAAAAGTGATACAATGGATAGAGATAGTAAATATATTGTATTCTCATCTTCTCAAGACGATGAAGAGTCATTGGCGACACCAACAGGGAGTCTCTTTACAAACTCAATATATGAGATTTTTTCAGACAAGAGTTCTCAGAGTAAATCTTTTGATGATATAGGTAAAATCTTGACAAGCAAAGTATTAGCCTATGCAAAAGAGAGTGAAGGAACACCTCACCATCCTAGTATATCTTTTTCAAAATCATACTCTAATTCCGATACATTTCAGAATTTTGTTGGAACAAAGTCTACTGCTTCAAATTCAGCAACTTCAACCACACCTGTAGCCGTACCTAGCCAAACACCTACCACGGATTCAACACTTCAAAATACTCTAGAGACGCTTATGAATAATGGAGAGATGAAAAGAATGAATCTTAGCTATAACAAAACTAGCTATAACACAGGAGAGTCTGTTGAGTTTTCATTAGACACAGGTGGAGACAGAGGATACTTAACTATCTTTTATGTTGATAGTAATGATGTAACACTACTCTATCCAAACCCTTTTGTAAACTCCAAAGAGATACAGGGTAGATACTCATTTCCAAAAGACCTATCTGGTGGAAAATTTGAACTAGAGGCTTACAAGGGTTGCAATGGTTGTCAAGAGGAGAAGACAGTTATATATACTCTCCTCTCTTCTAAACCTATTTTGGATGCTAGTGCTATACGAAGTAGAGATGGTTTAACCAGTTTTGCTAGAAAGTCTAGTGAATCACAAATTATGACTCGTGCTGTTAGAGTCAAGGCCGTACCTACTAATAATAGTGGATTTAAGCCACAATTAGGTAAATATGAATTTATTGTCAGATAAAAAAGTCACATTTTAGTGACACTTATTTATGGTATAATGAAATTCGAAAATTAATTAAGGAGAAATGAAATGGAAAAAAGAAAACTATGTCAGATGTCATTTTTGATAACAACAGCTATTGTTATGACGGGGTGTTTTGGCACAAAAACGGCAAAACCGACTGTAACTACTACTAGCAAACCAACACAAGTAGTTGAAGCTTCAGCAAGTGTATCAGATCTAAAGGCTGCAGGATTTGGTACTATTGCACTAAATGGGAAGAAAAGTTACTCTCAAAATCAAGCTATTCAATTTGCTGTTGATACTAGAGGAAAAACGGGATATCTATATATCGTTTATGTTGATGAAAAGGGTCAAACAGCACTACTCTACCCAAATGAAAAATCACCTCTAACTGAACTCAATGGCAAATACCTATTCCCTAGAGATTTTGGAGGAATGCATATCAATGCAACCAAAGATTGCAAAGGGTGTGAACAAGAGAAGACTACAGTCTATGCGATACTTAGCAAAGATAAAATCTCAGATATTAAAAATATTACTGCATCACAGCTTGGTGTTAGCACATCCCCTAAAAAATCACAAGGCAAAGGGCTATCTATGAGTCTAGCTGGAAATGGTGGTCAGAATGCCAATATCAATGTTGGTAAAATTGAATTTTTTGTAAAATAGGAGAGTATAATGAAAAAATTTATTAAACTATCAGCAGTAGCTGTAAGTATGTTGTTTTTTGCAGGGTGTTCTGCACCAGAGATTAAACTAGAGCAAGATGGTGGAGCTATAAGTGTAGTAAAAACAAACTATAGTGAAGCACTGAAAAATGCTAATGGTATGGTAAGTATATTTAACAATGGACAACCTGTAGAGATATATGTTACCCCAATTGTTGACAGGACAAACTCTGGAGGAAAATTACCAAAGAATATAACTTCTATAGTAAATTCAAGCTTTAACTCTATAGGTGATAAGATTATTACTATAGCTAATATTAAGGGAAAAAAGTTTTCAAAAAATAAATTTTATAGAATAAATGGTGCTATTACTGAATTTGACCTTATAGAGGCTTCAGGCAGTGGTATGGATGCAGCAGGACAAGCTACATACAACAATCAACAAGGTACTATAGATGCTGGAATGAAAAGAGAGAACAAAACTACAAAACTTACAATTGTATTCAACCCAGAAGATGTAAGAACTAGAAATTTTGTACCTAGAGCATCAACAAAAAACAAGATAACAATTGAGCAAAAAAGTAGTGGGAATGAGTTTGCATTTTCTATTCTTGGTACAGGTGTTGGGGTAGATAATGCACTAACTAAAGCACAGGGTACGCACTCCTCTATTACTATATTGATAGAGTTAAGTGTTGTAGAGGTGTTGGGTAGATTAGTAAATTATCCATATTGGCTTCTGACAGGAGGAGGTGTAAATAGTGATGTGGTATCTAACCTATCAATAAGATTCCTTCGTGACCCACTAAATAAGAAAATCCAAAAAGTTAGTTATCTTCTAGCTCTACAGGGAGCAAATGTACAGATGACAAGTATGATGAACCCTAAATTAAAAGCGGCGATAATCAAATATAAAACAACTCATGGTCTACCAGCCAATAGTGATATAAATCGTAAACTATATATGAGTCTTATAGGAGCTTCATAGGATTTCAAAAAAATGGTGGGTTTAGAAGCCCCACTATATAAGGAGCAGACAATGCAACAAAAACTACTAATAACTACAATCATTATATCTTCTACTCTATCTCTAAATGCAGAGGTCAAAGTCTCTATATCAGGTTATGACAAAGAGGATATCTCTATATCTACTAACGAGAGTGGAGCAAAGGGTGTATCTGTGACCACCGATGATAGTGGAAATAAAAACTTTGTCTATATTGACAAGGGAAGCTCTGTAGTAGACTCTACAATCGGAACATCAATCCATGTAAATAGTGGCTCTGTAAGCAGAGAGGATAGAATAGAACTCTACAGAAAAAAAATCAATCGCTATGAGGATAAAATAGAAAGTTATAGAGCTAAAATAGATAAATATAGAAACAAAATATTGGATAAACCAAAATATAGAGATAGATATGAGGGAAATATAGAGCGATATGAGGATAAGATAGATGAATATATAAGAAAAATTAGAGAATCTGAAGAGAAAATATCTCAATATCAAAAAGACAAGTAGAGAGTTACTCTACTTACCACCTAAAGCATCATCTAATATATTGTCTATAATGCCCTCCTCTTCACCCTCTAAAGAGTCACTCAACGCACTCCTCATGGTCTCTTGAAGATGCTTTCTAGCATTATCTGCAACTACTTTATCTTTGTCAACTACAGCAAGAATTGAGTCTAAATCAAGACCATTTATCTCCTCTCCAAGCTCATTGAATCGGCTCTCTACACTTTTGTCTATTTTTATTATATTAGATATATTTCCATCATCATCTAGTGACTGTAGAAGCTGTGCCATCTTTACAACTTTCTCATCCGTAGTATTGTCTCTACTTACACCATCTATCAAATCCTGTGGAAATACTCTACCATCATCTGTTAGCTTATCGAGTGTACCTAAAGCATAAGCACCGATACTGAACTCTATAGGAACATCACTACATGAAAATTCACCTGTACTAGTTGTATATCCTTCTATCTTACCACAAGCATAAGCTACCCCTTCTACGGGAGCATCAATAAGGTAACCTTTCTTTAAAGTTGTATCTAAATCAGGAATATCTGAACCTGTATTAGACCCTTCAGTTGCATTTGTATCATTGAGAATTTGATTAACATCAGGATTCTCACTTGCATTTGCATCATTAAGAATTTGGTCAGTATCAGTAGCATTTGCCTCTTGATTTGTATCATTTACCAACTCTATTAAGTCTGGTACCTCTTTATCATCAGAACTACCACTACCACAAGCTATAATAGTTAGAGCTAGAGCTGACACTATGAGCGTTCTTTTTAACATAGTTTTCCTTTTTTTTAATTAATCAAAATATTTAGAGGTGCTAATTCCCTCATCATCTGAGCTTCCACCAGATAGTTCACTGTCGTCAATATTAGTAACATTTGTAATATCACTAACATCATCAGAAGAGGATGCAACACCTGCATTGATATATTTATCTGTCTTTATTTTACTATTTTCAATATTTAAAGACTGTACAATATTATCACTATCTGTACTTGAACCTAAATTTAGAGTATCTCCATCCATATCCTTGAAGTCGCGATCATCTAAATCGACATTTTGTATATCTCTATAGATATACTGTTTTCTAATTTTACTTCCATCTCCAATATTACCAAACTGGTCATTCTCTACTGCCTCTCTAAAATCCTCATTACCATCTATTTTCATATATTTTGCACTCTTCTCCTCTCCTTTATGTGCTCTATTTTTGGCTATACTCTCTACAAAAGTTAGATTAACAGCCCCCTCAACCGTTACAAAATTTTCATCTGCATCAGCATAAGAGAGAGAGGAACCTATTATTAGTAGAGTCGATATAAGTCCAATGGTAGCTATTCTATTTTTCATAATATTTCCTTTAATTTGATTTAACAACTGAACCCATATTGCTATTTTCAACTACTGATTCATTTTGTATCTCAATACTTTTACTCTCGGATACAAAGGGTGTATCCACAGCAGAACCTTCAAAATTCATCTTATCCAAAGTAAATGTAGCACCACCCTGCTCCATACCATCCAAAGTAAATGTAGCACCATGAATACTGTTACTACTCTTTAGTTTCTCCTGTTTATCTAATTTTAGTACAGATTTTAGCTTTTTACTACTATCCATCATAAAATTAGGAACAACATCATAAGGGGTATTACCATTTGCATTGTATATATTTTTGGATGCACCATTTGAAAGAAGTAGATTTACCATATCACTATAACCATTTTTTGCAGCTATATGAAGAGCTGTATCTCCATCAATATTTTGAATATCAAGAGGTGTTCCATTGTTAATAAGAAGCCTTGCAATTCTAAAATATTGATAAAAAATAGCATCTTGAAGAGCGGTTTGATAGTAGACTCCACCTTTTCTAGATAATTCTATATTCTTAGAAACTAAAAACTCAACTATATCATATTTTTCCAACTCAACAGCATAGTGTAGAATGGTCTTATCATACTTATACAGTTGATAAGTTGGTACTTTTTCTAAAAATTTCTCAGTAGTTTTGACCCCTTGATTTAGGCTCACAATTAACTCTTTTTCTAAATTGCTACTATCTGCATTTAACATATGTAAGTTAAATAACAGAAGAGGCAAAATAAATAAACTTTTTTTCAACATCATAAACTCCTATTACTCTTTTGCATTTATTCCAACATTTACACCACTCACTTTACTACCTTTTATTATACTAATGTTTGTATTATCACTTACATCCAAATCTCTATCTTCTGCTTCCACATTAATTCCAACTGTAGAGTCTGAGATTTCACTATCTTTGATAATATTTATATTTGTATTATTGTTAACTTGTACGCTACTATCAGTTGCATCGACACTAAGTCCAACTACTGAATTATCTATATCACTATCAGATGTTACAGCTACATTAATATTATCAGTTACAGTAACATCACTATCTGCAACTATATTTGTTGCACCTACAATCAAAATTCCTGTGACGATTAATAACATTTTTTTCATTGTGTAACCTTTTTATTTATTATAACATTATTAAGTGGCTTTAAAGTGGCTTTAAAAGAAAATTTTGATTTAAATTGAATGAAAAAAAGAGAAGAGAGGTAAACCAAACATATTAATGCTAAGTCTATTGGGAAAATTTATAAAAACAACACCATTAAATATTTTTTAGGAAGTGCAACTGAAGTTGCACCTCTACTTTGAATTTTAGTCTGCTTTGATTGTTGAGCCAAGAGTTGAATCTTTTACTTCACCACCAACAGCGATACCTACATTGATATTATCATTTGCATTTACTACACTGTCAGTTGCCTCTATAGCTGAACCCAATGTTGAATCTTCAACCTTTGCATCAACAGCTATACCAACATTGATATTGTCACTTGCATTTACTGTACTATCCGTAGCATCAATAGATGAACCAAGTGTTGAACCCTCAACTTCACTATCAACCGCAATACCAACATTAATGTTGTCATTTGCATTTACTTCACTGTCTGCAACCATTGATGTTACACCTAAAACTAAAACTCCTGCTAGTGCTAATGCTAACTTTTTCATTTTCTAATCCTTTATTTGTTTAAGATAACCGTAGTATATCATAGCTAAGTGGCTCTAAAGTGGCTTTATACCTTTTTAACCTATTTATAGTATAATACAGTAGTGTAGGAATTAATAAAATTATTTAATAATATACAGGAGGTATTAATTATGAGGGTTTTAAATATAATTTTACTATTTGTCGTAACAATCTCTGCAGAGTCATTACCAATTGAGTCCAACAAGACAAAAGTAGATATTAATGATACTATAAACTCCTGCCTTGGTATCTCCAAAAAAAATCTAGACTACTGTACACTTATAATAGATAAAGATAAAAAGAGTACATGTTTTGGTATAGTCAAGAGAGATAGTGGATACTGTGCAATGGTCAAAGATGAAGATATGAAAAACAGATGTCTATCTATTGCACTATCAGATATAACTCATTGTGATAAGATAAAAGATAAAGATTCAAAACAAGTTTGTAAATCACTATATAGAGAGATTGAGTCCGAAGAGAATCAAGAAGATTGTAAATAGTTAGATAAATATGAATTTAAAAAAATTAAAAATATTTT
>NZ_JAACKB010000349.1 GCF_010892395.1 Sulfurovum sp. bin170 | reverse complement strand
CGGGGCTAAAGCCCAATGCCAATGAATTAAGCTTTTTTTGAACCAAATAGTTCGGGTGTAAACACGCCGATTCCGAAAATGCAGATTGCATATACGGAAACGATGGCTTTAGCCTCGCTAATTCATTGGCATTGGGCTAAAGCCTCCGATTCCAAATAATATCTCTGTAGGGATAATCCCCTCGTGGTTACCCTTGAACTATTTAACACATAGATTCAAATAAGAGAAATCCACACTAGTATCATTTTGTATCAAAATATCAAGTAGAGAGTCACTATTTTTTAACATATTAAATAGTGAACCATCTCCTCCATTTGTCAGGTTAATATCTGCAAGGTTCGCCTGTAGAACTCGTTCCCCATTACTTATTCTTATATCTCTGCTCCACATATTAAATACACTATCCTCATCATTGCCATATAGCTTGAATCTAGCATATTTTTCCGTCTCATAGCTTCCGATATTTATTGTATCATTTTGATAGAGAAATTTTGGTAGTGGTTTTATCCCCACCGAAAATTGTGCATTTATAATAGTCAAGTCTGTCGGTCTATTCAGAGAGTCGATAAAGAACTTATTATCAGCTAATTCATCGTATCCAATTATAGGTTTGTCTATACTGGCTCTTAAAATCTCTGATGGAGTGGCATCTTTCTCTTCACCCTTTGCAAAGGCATCAACGCTACCACCTATTATTTTAATAAGTCTTTCTCCCTCTTTGCACTTGAAAACATTTAGAACTTCTTTAATCTCTGCTTCTGGGTCAGCCAAAGAGCATGTAGCCACAGAGATAAAGTCAACTGCCGTATTTTTCTCAACAAGCAGATCAAAATGGTTTGAATCTTTGAGATAATCTAAAAGAGTCTCATTGTTTTCCGAAAGTAAAATATTGTCAAAACTGCTATAGTATATCTCTGTTGTGGGGTCAGTAGTACCAATAGCTTGGTGTGACCAACCACGATTTTTTAGAGTAGTTAACTCTGCACTAAAGAGTTGTTGGGGATTATGACTACGATATTGACCTATATGAATCTTATCATTGGCTTCCAATCTCCCACCACTCTTTTTTAGACCGATATAGAGCATCCCTTTTCTAAATTTTCGAGGAAGTCCAGTAATATCTTCTGCAAAAAATCTGTTTTTTTCCAAACTATCATACTGAACTAACTCTGTTTTATCTATCTGCATAATAACATCTCGAGAGGGGTGAGTAAGCTCTATTTTGTTGTTCAAATTGAAAATATCCTCATAACCGTAATGTTTTACAATTTTTCTCTCTTCTCCCCCACATATAAACCCCTCAATCAGTTTATCGTTTAGAAGTTTTACAGTTCTGCGTTCTTCTGCTATAGTATATATATCTTGCTCATCAGTATCAAGATTTACAGGGAAATTTTTGATAAGATTGTTTATACACTCCTTATCCCCCTCACACTGATTTTTAATTAGCGTAGGTAAATTTTTTAGTGGGATATCATCTTTGAACACTCTTCCCAACTCTTTGAGGTTAACACCCCTTGCACTCTGATGTTCCATATCATTATTCATATATCGGTTGAGGTTTTTCATCATACTTCCCAGAAGAATATCATCAAAAGTATCTTTACCATCCATCTTTTTGACCTCTACAACATCCTCACCACTAAGGTTATCAGCATCCACCATGGATTGCAAAATAGATAACTCTGTGGATGTTCCTTTGTACTCTAGTGAGAAGTTACCATCATTAAACTCTATACTTTCACTATCCTGAAGCTCCATTATGATTTTTTTGGTTGGGTCATAATCTTTCAGCTCATAACTCTTATCCTCACCCAGTAGCACTTTGGTAAAAAAATTGTTTTTTATCAAAGAGACACTCCCCAGTTCAATAGAGTCACAAAATCCATTATCATTTCCATCTTGACAGATATTGACAATCATATCTTGAGGAATCCCAACGATAGTTAGTATCTGCGATAGAAGTTTTTTTGCCTCTTCACTGCTTCCACCACCACAGCTTGTCAGACTAACTGTAGCTATTATAACTAAAATCCATATTAATTTTTTCATTTTAAAGCTCCTTTAATGT
>NZ_JAACKB010000348.1 GCF_010892395.1 Sulfurovum sp. bin170 | reverse complement strand
TCGGCGTGTTTACACCCGAACTATTTGGTTCAAAAAAAGCTTAATTCATTGGCATTGGGCTTTAGCCTCGTCATATTCGGGACTGAAGTCTCCGATTCCCAATGAGTTTTGCAAAAAGTCTATTACTTCATCTTCCTATTTTTATAAGCCAAGATGCTTAAAATCAACAACCCAGCAGTACCATAATAGACCCACAATGGAATAGGTATAGGCTCACCCGCTGCATAGGAGTGCATTCCTGTAAGATAGTAGTTAACCCCAAAATAGGTCATAAGTACAGATGAGTATGCCCACAAAGAGGCAACATTAAATACATAGAGGTTAGCAAATCGGGGAATAAATCTCAAATGAAGAACAGTAGCATAGATGAGGATAGTCACAGCAGCCCAAGTCTCTTTGCTATCCCAACCCCAGTATCTACCCCAGCTCTCATTTGCCCAAACCCCACCAAGGAAGTTTCCTATAGTATAGAGGAAAAGACCGATGATAAGACTCATCTCTGCAATATTACTCAGCTCTTTTATGGAGTTGTCAATCTGTGGTCGTTTGTCACTTCTTAGTATAAAGAGGAGAAGTACCAAGAGTGAAATCATGGAACCAAGTCCTAAGAAACCAGCACCTGCGATGATTCCTGCCACATGAATAATAAGCCAATAGGATTTTAGAACGGCTACAAGGTTGGTAATCTCTGGATTGACAAAACTCATATGTGCTACGGCTATCGTCACCCCTCCCAAGAGTGCTGTAGCTGTCAAAACAAACGGTGATTTTCTTCCAAAAAATAGTCCTGCCATAATGGTCGTAGCAGAGATAAATACCAGTGCCTCATAGGAGTTTGACCACGGTGCATGACCTGCGATATACCATCTCATAATCATACCAATAACATGTAGTCCAAAACCTATAATCGTAACTCCCCAAGCAATTGCCATAATCTTTTTGAGTGAGAAGCTTGGATTTAGGACATTGATAAAGGAGAATATCAATAGTACCACACCAAGAATAAGATAGAGAGGGATAAGCTTTGCAAAGAGTCTAAGTTCATTGTATTTCAGTTCCATATCAACCATACTATCGTTTAGAATAACTTCTGAGCCAAACTTTTGCTGAAACATCCCTATCATATTAATTGCCTGTTTGGAATCTTTCCACTCCCCACTCTTTCGGTCGTTCTCAAGGCTCACAAACAGATGTTGTGTCATCTGTCTAACGATACCACCTACCTCTTTGGGGAAACTTTTGATAGCTTCTGATGGATTAACCCACTTGTTGTTTGTATCATTTGGAACAGGAAATATCTGTACAAGAGAACCAATGTAGACCATATAGGCTATATTGAGTCGCTCATCTATCTTTACTATCTCTATATCATACTTGTTTTTATCGGTTGCCTTTTTTCTACCTGATTCACTTACTTTTTCGGCTAGTCTGTATCCTGTCTTTTCGTCAAAAAAGTCTGAAAATTTAGCAAATTTAGTCCCTTTTTTTAAACCCAAATCTTTTGCCACTCTTGTGTGTGAGATTTGAATCATTGGCAACTCTTGGTAGTAGCTTGGGTTGGTTGTCATCCCTAGAAGCAATCTAGATGAAGAGATATTATAAATCGAACTTTTTCCAGATATTTTAGTGATAATTTCTCGTGCTAGAGTATCCATCGGCTTCATTCTGCCCTGTGTACCCTGTACGGTAAGCCGAGAGAAGCCATCTACCACCTCGTCATCAATTGAGCTAATATACTCTCTTTGTGAATCATCTATCGTTGGAGATGAAGCTTGAAGAGGGGAAGAGAGACCCAAAAATA
>NZ_JAACKB010000347.1 GCF_010892395.1 Sulfurovum sp. bin170 | reverse complement strand
GAACTATTTTTTGAAAAAATACTTTGGAATACACGATATTTTGTACTTTTAGCAGTTGTTTTTTCTATATTGGGTGGAATTGCACTTTTTTTTGTTGCTTCTATTGACATTTATGGTGTTATAAGTAATATTATTATGACCTATTTCAACGGTTTACATCCTGAAAAATTTCATGAAGAGATTGTCTCAGGATTGATAGGTGCGGTGGATTTGTATCTAATGGCAGTGGTGATGTTTATCTTTGGATTTGGTCTTTATGAGCTATTTATATCCGAAGTTGATATAGCAACAGAGGAGAGTATTTCCAATATTTTAAAAGTTCACTCTCTTGATGAACTTAAAGACAAGCTAGGAAAAGTTATCATTATGGTTCTGATAGTCAACTTTTTCCAACGCGTTCTCTATACAGAGTACAATGGTGCGTTGGATTTGGTTTATCTTTCAGGTTCTGTTTTGGCACTTGCCTTAGCATTATATTTTTTACATAAAGGTCATTAAATGAGTAAGATTTTTGTAGACGCGTGTTTAGGAAAAGAGACACCATACACTCCTGTATGGATGATGAGACAAGCAGGACGATACCTACCAGAGTATATGGCGGTAAGAGCCGAGGCAGGGAACTTTTTAAACCTATGTCATGACCCTGCAAAGGCAGCAGAGGTGACGATTCAGCCACTAGATATTGTTGGTGTTGATGCAGCAATTCTATTTTCAGACATCTTGGTAATCCCTGATGAGATGGGAATGGATTTGGAGTTTATCAAAGGTTTTGGACCAAAGTTCAATGACCCTCTGACTTCTCAAGAAGATTTGGACAGATTAATCGGTGGTGAAGAGGCAGCGAATAAACTCACTTATGTTTATGATACGATTAAACTGCTTCGTAAACAACTAGATGAGAGAGGTGATGAGATAGCTCTCATTGGTTTCTGTGGTGCTCCTTGGACTTTGGCTACATATATGATAGAGGGGCAAGGGACTAAGACCTATAATATCTGTAAAAAGATGATGTACTCAAACCCTGAACTTCTGCATAATATTCTAAGAGAAGTAACAGAAGTTGTAAAATACTACATGGAGAAACAGATAGAGTCAGGAATTGATGTAGTACAAATCTTCGATTCTTGGGCAGCTGCGATTGAACCAGATAGATATGATGAGTTTTCATGGAAATATATGGTTGAAATTGCTGATTATCTTAAATCGAAATATCCAGATACCCCGATTATTATGTTTCCAAAAGGTGTACCTGCATTTTTAGATAAAGTGTATGGTAACTTTGATGTATATGGTGTTGACTGGGGTACACCAATGGAGTTAGCTAAAGAGAAACTTGGAGATAAGTATGTACTTCAAGGAAATATGGAGCCGTGTAGACTCTACTCCAAAGAGGCGACTACGGAGTCTGTGGCAATTTTAGCTGAAACGATGAGAGATGGAAGACATATCTTTAATCTTGGTCATGGGATTCTTCCTGATGTTCCTGTGGAGAATGCTAAACATTTTGTTAGTGAGTGTCAGAGACTTTCTAAGAGATAGTAATCTCTTCTTCTTTTTTGCGTAGGGTGCGTTTTCCAACGCACCTTTTATCCCAATGACCAAACAGATATTTTTATTATGCCAATGGAAGGTGCGTTGAAAACAGCACCCTACGGAATACAATATTTTAAGGAAAAAAATGAACATAATATTCGGTCCCATAAACTCCAGACGCTTCGGTAAATCATTAGGTATCGACCTCAGCCCAACCAAAAAGCAGTGCAATTTTGACTGCTTGTATTGCGAACTAGACCCTGCAAAGACAGTAGCAGAGTATGATGAAGTAGTATCTGTAGAAGATGTTATGAATGCTTTGAATGTCGTACTTGTCGAACATCAAGATATAGATGCTTTGACTATAACAGCAAATGGTGAGCCAACTCTCTATCCATATCTATCGGAGCTTATGGATGAGATAAATCAGATAAAAGGTAGCATCCAAACTCTTATACTGTCAAATTCGGCGAAGATAGCAGAAGTAAAAGTTCAAGAGGCTTTGATGAAGTTTGATACGGTAAAATTATCGTTGGATTGTGCCACTTCTCGCTGTCTGAAGAGACTTGACAGGTCGCATGAGGGAATTACTGTCGAGAGCATCAAAGAGGGGATGTTGGAGTTTAGAGCTAAGTTTTCAAATCCACTGATTATAGAGATACTTATGGTCAAAGGGATTAATGACTCTGTTAAGGAGATTGAGGCTCTGAATGAATATCTTTTACAGTTGAACCCTACTCGGATAGATTTGGGAACTATAGATAGACCACCCGCTTATAAGGTAGAAGCTTTGAGTTATGAGGAGTTGCGTGAGGCAACACTGCTGTTTGATAGCTCTCTTCCTATCTATATAGCAACTCGTAAAAAAGTCACTGGCAAACCATCAGCTTATAGTAAATATGAAATCTTGGAAACTATAAAAAAACGCCCTTTGACACAAGATGATATAGCCGTGCTTTTTGATGATGATAGTAAGCAGAGGCTTAAAGATATGTTAAATAAAAATCAACTTCACTTAGAAAATAGTAGTGGATACGGTTTTTTTGTTATAAACAAATAGAAATCAGAAAAAACTCTTGACATTAAAGCAATTTTTCTCTATAATCGCACTCCACAAAAGATGTGGAGATTGTTCCGAATTAGCTCAGCGGTAGAGTAGGTGACTGTTAATCACTTGGTCGCTGGTTCGAATCCAGCATTCGGAGCCACTATTACACTAAAAT
>NZ_JAACKB010000346.1 GCF_010892395.1 Sulfurovum sp. bin170 | reverse complement strand
CAATGCCAATGAATTAAGAATATTGTTATTGATTTATTAGGACAAGGCAGTGCCATTGTCCTTACAATATTTCAATTTCAAAACAGTAGAGACAAGGGACTCCCTTGTCTAAATCTTTAATTCATTGGCATTGGGCTAAAGCCATCGGTTCCTGATTTTGAAAGAAGTCTAAATAAAATCTCTTTGGAGTATAGATGCTAGATATTTTAATAATAGGTTCAGGTGGAGCAGGACTCTCATCTGCCCTATCTGCCAAACAACAAGGTGCAACCGTAACAGTTGTAGGGAAAATTCATCCTACAGCTTCACAAACTTCTATGGCACAGGGTGGTATAAACTCCGCTCTTGGAAATGTGATTCCTGACTCTATAGAGGCTCATATTGAAGATACGATTAACTCCTCTCATGGGCTTTGTGATGTAGAGATGGTAAAAAAAATGTGCGAGGATGCACCTGCTACTATAGAGTGGCTAGAGAGTTTGGGTGTTCCTTTTGATAGAACTTCCACATCCAAAGTGGCTCAACGGCGACTGGGTGGAGCAAGTAGCAAACGAGCTTGTTACGCACAAGACTACACTGGTCTAAAAATCCTACATACTCTCTATGATAGTTGCCTCAAAGAGGATATAAAGATGATAGAGGAGCATATGTTACTAAATCTAATTGTTGAGGATAAGCAGGTTCAAGGTGCTACTTTTTGGGATATTGTATCAGGTGAGGTAGTAGAGATTAGAGCAAAATCTACAATTATTGCTACTGGTGGTTATGCTAGTATCTACAAGAATTTTACTACAAATGCTGATGGTTCAACAGGTGATGGTGTCGCTTCTGTACTTCGTGCTGGGGGGAGAGTGTCAGATATGGAGTTTGTTCAGTTTCATCCAACAGCACTAAAGGGTTCAGCGATACTTATCTCTGAGAGTGCTAGAGGAGAGGGTGGGTATCTTGTCAACTCCAAAGGTGAGCGATTTGTGGATGAGTTACTCACTAGAGACATTCTCTCTCGTGCTATCGCTTCTCAGATTCATAGGGGTGAAGATGTTTTTTTGGATATTCGTCATCTAGGAGAGGAGAATATCCTAAAGCTTATGCCACAAGAGGTTCATCTTTGTAAGCTCCATGAGGGGATTAATCCTGCTTTTGAACTTATTCCCATCAAACCTGTAGCCCACTATACTATGGGTGGGATAGATGTAAACCCATCTCTTGAGGTCTCTGGACTAAAAAACTGTTACGCAGTAGGTGAGTGTTCAAACTCCAAGATACATGGAGCAAATCGCTTGGGTGGCAACTCTCTTTTGGAGATTGTCTCTCTAGGTCGCAAGGCAGGGATTAACGCCTCTAAAACGCTCGGAAACGGAGAGTTTACTCCCGAACAACGGAGGCAAAGCCTTCCGACTCCAAGTTTTGCAACTACCCAACTGGAAAAAGACCAAGAGTACATAGATGGACTATTCGAAGAGTACCCTTGGGAGATGAACTTCTATGATATTCAAAATGAGTTAGGAGAGAAATTCTACAAATATGCTGGAATAGTCAGAGATAATAACCAACTCAATAACTTTTTGAATGAGCTAAGAGTTATAAAGGCTTCACTTGATGATATGGGGATTGGAGATAAAAATAGAGAGAACAATAGTAACCTTGTAGATTTTCTACAATTTATCAATATCTTAGAGGTTGGAGAGGTTCTGCTTGATTCGGCTATTGTTCGTGATGAGAGTCGAGGGGCTCACTATAAAACAGCTTTTCCTGAAGAGGAGGATAAGTTATATAAAGCTCACTCGGTCTATTGGATAGAGGATGGGGCATTAGAAAATAGATTAATAAAGGTGGGGAGTTGATATGCAAATTAAAATAAATCGTCAAAATGAGACAGTAGAGTACAACCTACCATTCAGAAGCACCACTCTACTCTCTGTTCTGTATCAGATAAAAAGTTGCAAAGATAACTCATTAACCTTTAGCTCAAATTGCCGTTCAGGAGTCTGTGGAGCATGTGCTGTTAGAGTCAATGGCAAAGAGGTTTTGGCATGTTCTCACACTGTTAATGATGGTGATTTGGTTGAGCCACTTCGTTATCATGAAGTCCAAAGAGATTTAAAGGTAAATAAATTAAAAGCTAGAGAGACATTAAAGACCTCTACGGCATGGCTACAACAAAAGCAAGAGACATCTATAAGTTCAGAGCAGATTAAAGTAACAGAAAAACAGAGTGACTGCATACTATGCGACTCTTGCTACTCTGCCTGTCCTGTACTAGAGGTAAATCCAAATTTTATAGGACCTTTTGCTCTGACTCGTGCGTTTAGATATACAGCTGACCCTAGAGAGTCTGATATAAAGAGTACGATTGATAATATACAGATAAATGGTATTTGGGATTGTACTCTCTGTGGTGAGTGTACAGAGGTCTGCCCACAAGGGATTGACCCAAAGATGGATATTATGATGTTGCGTGGAACTTCTGCACAGTTTGGGTACTCTGACCCTAACTTTCAGGCTATGGATTTTGGATTTGGTGGATTTGGTTAAGGTAAAACCAACTTCCCCCTAACATCAAAATAGTCCAAATAAGCATCAATATTTTCCACCAAAGCAGACTCATTCATCTCCATTGCCTCTTTTTGTGGAAACTTCAAAAAAAACTGTGAAGGCATAATCGAAGTCTCTTTTGATGGTGATTTTAGATATGTCAAAAGTCTCTTGCGAACCTCATTGTGGGTACTATATCGCATCAGATAGCGACGATAGATAAGCTCACTGGGAATCTGCTGTTGAATATGACAATCTATGCAGTTTTTTTGGAGCAAGGGGCTTGAGGATTGTGCCATTAGATTTAGACTAACTGTTGTTATCACTAGAAATCTTACCATGTGATTACCACCTTTGTACTTTTATTATATGTGGAGATAATATCAAACTCAAAACTGTATCGTTCTACCACTTGACCAACAATATCCAGACCAATTCCAAACCCACCTTCACTCTTGTTGTCTCGTTTAAAACGACCACGAATTAGCTCAATATTTTTCTCTATTATACCAACGCCACTATCCGTAATAGAAAGTTTCTCTTGGGTTAGAGTGACCATCAAGAGACCCTTTTTTTTATTATATTTAATGGCATTGGAGAGTAGATTGTCAATCATGCGAATGGCATCATTTTTGTCCATATCTAGGAGAATGTTTTTTTCAATATGGAGGTTCAGGTTCAGCTGTTTTGCCTCTATTAAAGTATAAAAATACTCAATACGCTCACGGGTCAATTGGGCAATATTTAGAGTCTCAATTTGACGATGATAGTTATGATTGAGTTTTAGATAGGTCAAATCCTCATAGAGGCGACTTAGGGTTTTTGAGGCTATCTCTATCCGTTTCATCTCTTGCTTTCCTTCACAATCATAGAGGGCATCAAGCAACTCAATATTGGTCAAAATCGTGCTAATTGGGGTATTGAACTCATGGGTAGTATCCTCAATAAATCGATTCATCTTCTCTATCGACTCCTTCATCGGTGCGATAAAAAGTTTGCCAAGAAAGACCCCTAGGAGTGTAAATAAAATACCTGCGACAAAGAGAAAAAGAATGGACATTTTGATTAGATTATCAATAGGCTCTTGGTTAATTGTTCGAGCAATAACAAGATGAGAAACCCCAAGATAGTAGGGATAAAGAGGGTGGATATGAAAAAGTTGCTCCCCTTGTTGATAGTACTCCTTATCCCAAAGTAGATTTTTAGGATTAAACGAACCAAAAATATAGGCTCTATCCAGACTATAGATAGCTGAATCAAAAGGCTTCTCTTGTGGATAAATCAGAGATGGTGTAAAGGTCTTGTTGAGTTGTCGTAACGCTTGTGTTAGACGCTCTGCTTCATCACTAAGTTCAGCATTTTGTGTGTCTATAATCTGATGTTTTTGAAAATCATAAAAGATAACTGTTGCGAGAAAGAAGAGTATAAAAGTGGAACTAAGATAGATGCCAAGAAAGCGAAAAAGAGAGCGTTTTTCGCTACGCAACATAACGATAACCCATATTCTTGATGGTCTCTATTTTTCTTTTTCCTAAAGCGTGACGCAGTGTATTGATATAGGCTCGTAAACTTCCTTGACTAGGGGTCTCATCATACTCCCAAAGCACCTCAAAGATTTTTTCATATATCAACAGTTCATTAGTATTTTTCAGAAAAAGAGCCAAAAGTTTTGCCTCTTTTGTCTTTAGGGCTACCTTTTCACTCTTATAACTCAAAAAAAGTCCTTTAATATCAAACGAATATCCATCACCTAAATCAACTTGACTGTTATGAGTTCCAAAATTTCGTTTCAAAAGTACTTCAACTCTGGCACGAAGCTCTTTAAGTGCAAATGGTTTTCGAATGTAATCATCACAGCCAATATCAAACCCTTTGGTGACATCATCAACTGAGTTGAGAGAGGTGATAAAAATCGCAGGGGTCATATCTCCCTCATCTCGAACCTCTGCCAAAAAATCAAATCCACTCTGATGAGGCACTTTGATATCCAAAAGCATCAAGTCAATGGTGTGTTCGTAGAGAATATCTTTGGCTTGAAGGGCATCATACGCAGGGTAGACTTTATACCCCGAATAGTCCAAAAACTGCTTGACCGTATCGCTAAGTTGCAGGTCATCTTCAAGCAGTAAAATACTCTGTTTTGGCATAATGAACTGCTTCTATTTTTTTGCTAAAAACTCTAGCTGTTTAGCCGACAAAATCTCTTTGGTCTTTGCCAAACAGATAAGCTGAACCTCTGTAGCATGAGCTTTGAGTGTCGCTACCTCTTGCACTAGTGGCATTATCTTCTCAACCTTCTCATTATTATCAGTCAATGCTTTTATCTTCTCTACTAGAGTTTTGATTTGAGGTTGAATAGCTCGTACCTCTTTCATAGTCCCTTGGCGTACTTTGAGTAGTTTAGCTTTCTGTTTATCACTCAAATCAAGCTCAGAATTATCCCAATTTTTCTGGACTGTTTTAGTGATATGAGGTAGTGATGCGATTAAAAATGGTGTGTTTTGAGTTGGTTGAACGCCTCTTTGTCTTTGACCCTTTCCTTTTCTATTTCCCTGACCCATTCCTCTAAAATCTTTTGGTGGAAAGTTATCAAACATCCATGAAGCGATAACCTCCAACTCTTTCTCATTAACATTACCTTTTTGAGATGGCATCAACCCAAATCGCTCGATTTTTTGAGGCATACAGATAGCTTTCTCTTTGGTAGGGTTGAGTGTAAAATCCTTGATAAAAGCAACCGCTTCAGCTTTGTTTGGATAGTCCATTTTGAGATGTCTCATTACACCCATGAGTGCAGGTGCTATAACTTTGCTCATATCTTTTGGACGAGTTGTACTGTGACAGGCTGCACACTTTGAGGCAAAAAGAAGTTCTCCTTCCGAACCAGCTTGGATTGATGGGCTAAATGTTAGTAGCGTGAGTGTTATGAATAGTATTCTATTTTTTTTCATAAATTATCCTTTTTATAAAATTATAGTCTGTATAGATGAATTGTAAGTGAATTTTACTGGTTAACAAGATGATTAACACTCCGTTAACACAAAAAGAGTAAAATACAAAAAAACATCAGGTGTTAACTATGATAAAAGCCAAAAATCTAAACAAAACCTATCAAATAGGTGAACTCTCTTTAGAAGTTATCAAAAACTTCTCCATCGAGATAGACAAAGGAGAATTCATCGCCATTATTGGTCCTAGTGGTAGTGGAAAAAGTACGGTTCTCAATATGTTGGGCTGTCTCGATACTCCGACCAGTGGAGAGGTTATCATTGATGATGTGGTCATCTCGGATATGAACAAACATCAACTCGCCCAGTTTCGAGGGCAACATATCGGGTTTATCTTCCAAAGTTTTAACCTTATCCCTGTTCTCTCCGTCTATGAAAATATCGAATATCCTCTGATTATGATTCTAAATCTTCCAGAAGAGGAGCGAAAAAAAAGAGTTCTAAATCTTCTAAAAGAGGTCGATATGCTTGACCAAAAAGACAAATTTCCAGAACAGATTTCAGGAGGTCAAAAACAGAGGGTAGCGATTGCACGAGCGTTGGTGACCAATCCTAAAATCATATTTGCCGACGAACCCACAGCCAATTTAGACAGTAAAACAGCCAATCAAGTCATTGCTCTGATGAGAAAAACTCAAAAAGATTACAACTCCTCGTTTATTTTTGCGACACATGATGAGAAGATAGTTGCCAATGTTGATAGGGTTGTTACACTTGTCGATGGTGAGATAGTCAAAGATGAGACAAGGAGTGTGTCATGAAAAATATTATCAAAATATCCTATAGAAATCTAAAAAGAAACAGCCGAAGAACATTTTTAACAGCGTCACTTATTACACTAGGGGTGATTTTTGTCTTGGTCTACTCTGCACTAGCAGGAAGTTTCAAATCCTATATGGTGGGGCAGATTACCGACTCAATGTTGGGGCATATTCAGATTCACAAAAAAGGTTATGTCGCCTCTGTGGATAACTTGCCACTTGATAAAAATCTAAATGCCAAACAGATAGAGAAGATAGAAAATATCCTGAAAAATAGTGATTTGATAGAGAGCTACTCATTTCGCATTAAATTTGGGGCGATGTTCTCAAACTTTGTAAGTTCTACCAATATAAGACTCAATGGAATCACCCCTGACAATGAGATGAAAACTTTGCCACTGCTTCAACAGAGGGTCAAAGAGTTTGAAGGCACTTTGGCAAAAAATGAGATACTTGTACCTGAACTTTTAGCCAAAGGGATGAAAGTCAAAAAAGGGGATACCATTGTCCTTGTTGCCAACAATAAAAACGGCTCTGTCAACGGTATCAACCTCAAAATTGCAGGAGTCGTTGAGCAGATAAGTGGACCAGGAGGACGAGACGGCTACATCCACATCGACGATGCACGAAAGATTCTTAGAATCAAGGGTGTAGAGGTAAGTGAAATTGTAGTACGACTCAAAGATGTCTCGATGTTAGAAAAAGCGATGAAGCAGTTTAAACCTATTACCGAGATGATGAACAAAAACGGTAAACCAGCTTTTGAGGTACATCCTTGGACAAAACTTAGTCCATTTTTCAACATTATCAAGATGTTGGATTTGATGAATAACTCCATCAAAATCATCCTTATCTCCATCGTCTTAATCTCCATCCTCAATGTGATGATTATGAGTGTCTATGAGAGAATCAAAGAGATAGGAACCATCTCAGCCATGGGAACTCCACCCTCAACCATTGTCAAACTTTTCCTTGCTGAGGGGTTGATGTTGGGAGTTTTGGGTGCTGTTATCGGTACGATTATCTCTATGGTGATTATCAAAGTCTTGGAAGTTGCAGAGATTAGCTACTCCTTTGGACGGCAGAGTGATTTGCTTTTGAGACCTGTTATCTCTATTTCAGAGGTGTTGAGTGTGGGGGCTATTGTGATTGTTATTTCGATTATTGCTTCTATCTCTCCTGCGAGGAAGGCTTCTAAGCTTGACCCTGTGGAGGCTTTGAGGACGAACTAATGGAACAGCAAAATATTTTTATT
>NZ_JAACKB010000345.1 GCF_010892395.1 Sulfurovum sp. bin170 | reverse complement strand
TGGTTTTTATCTAAAAGGGCTAAGGATAGAGACCAATCTAGAGTTAAACTATTAAGTAATATTATTATGGAGAAAGAGAGTGTCGTTACAGATTTGGAGAGTGCCTGTGTAGAGAGAAAAAATCAACTTAATAGGTTGATTGATGAGGGTATTGTCTGTAGACATCAGCTATTGCAAAAGTCAAATTTTCTGAGAAAAAAATCTGATGAGTTATATAGGGTTCAAAAGAGATTGGAAGAGGTTAAGAGTAAAGAGATTTTAGAAAAACCAAAAGAGAAAAATAGTAATGATAATCTCTTTGAAGAGATTAAAAAAATGGGAAATACCATAGAAGAAAAAGATAAAACTATAGCCATTTTAAAGAGTAGAGTTGAAGAATCTAAAGATGATAACTATATACATATATCCAAAGACCAATTTAATCAGATTGAAAAAAGATTAAAAGAGTATAAGAGTAGAGCGGATATGTTAGAAAATGAAAATAGTAAACTATTAGTACTACGAAGGTTGAGAAAAGAGTCTGGATTTTTAGAAGATATAAATCTTTACATCTCTAACATCAAAGAGGCAACTCTCTCAAATTTTTTAAAAAAAAGAGCAGAAGCTTAAAAGAGTTTAGATATAATTCGCCCCTAATTTCAAAATATAAGGACAGAAATGTTAGAAGGTATTACTAGAGAGAGTATCGGCTCAGCTTCAGCTAGAAGACTAAGAAGAGATGGTTATCTAACAGCTAACATCTATGCAAATGGTGTAGAGAATATTCAAGCTGCGTTTAAAAGAGGTGATTTTGTAAAAGCTGTAAGAGCAAAAGAGGGATTGACACTGAACTTTACAGTAGATGGTAAAGAGCTAAAAACAGTGATTCAAGAGTATCAACTGCACCCAGTAAATGGTGATGTTCGACATGTTGACCTTAGAGTTGCAGTTCCTGGTCAAAAGACAAATTTTCTTATTCCAGTGAAGACAACAGGTATCCCAAAAGGTATCAAAAACAAAGGTGTACTAATTCAGTCAAAAAAGAGAATTAAAGTAAGAGGAGCTATCGAAGATATGCCATCGAACTTTGTACTTGATGTTGAGGAGCTTGATAGAGATGACTCTATTCTTATTAGAGATATTGAAGCACCTGCAAATTGTCGTTTTATGGATAGAGCAGATGTTGCTATCTGCGGTGTTATTAAAGCAAAATAATGTTGTTAATCGTAGGTCTTGGTAATCCTGGGATACAATACGAACAGACACGGCACAACATCGGTTTTAGAGTTATTGACAAACTTGTCTCTGACTCTGGAGCTAGAGATGTCTCCAAAAACTCTTTTTTTGGAAAACTTTTTAAATCAAATCAAACTCTTTTTTTAAAACCAATGACCTATATGAACTTATCAGGTAGAAGTCTAATAGCTGTTAAGAACTTTTATAAAGTAGAATTGGATGATATTATCGTTATTCATGATGATATAGACCTACCTTTCTCTGCATTGCGTTTCAAAAAGGGTGGTGGTCATGGTGGTCACAATGGTCTGCGTTCGATTGATTCTACAATTGGAAAAGAGTATATCCGTGTGAGAATGGGAGTTGGTAAACCCGAACACAGAGGTCAAGTGGTGGATTATGTCCTATCTAACTTCTCCTTGGATGAAGAAAAAATATTGGATGATTGGATAGAACATACGGCGGAAGATATAAAAGAGCTAGAAAATAAAGAGCTAAATGAGGTGAAGTCACGATACTCTCTGAAAATCTTTAAAGGATAAAAGATGCTCTTTAAGTATATCGCTTTTCATTATCTGAAAAATATGCTTATCATCCTTATGGGACTCACAGGACTTTTTGCGGGTCTTGATTTTTTGATGAATGGTTCATCTCTTCCATCTTTTAATATTAAAGTACTCTATATCTTCAATAAGTGGCAAGAGTCACTTAATCTTCTTTACCCATTAGCAATTATCTTTGGTGGCATCTGGACAAAGATTATATTTATAAAACGAAATACAATGGGTGCTATATATGCTTTGGGTGTATCACGCGTAGAGGTTTTTAGACCGTTTCTATTTATCTCTTTGGCTACCTATCTGCTTTTTGTTGGGCTTAACTTTACCTCATTTGCAATAGCACAGGATACAGCAAAAGCATTGCACAAAAATGAGTACAATATTAAGAGAAGTGAAGACCTTTTTTTTAAATATAACAATAGTTTTGTCTATATAGGTTCACTACTTCCTTATGAGAAAAGACTTGAAAATCTTACTATTTTTGAACTAGAGGATGATAAAGTTATCAGAGTACTGAGTGCCAATAGTGCTAGTTATCATGATTCGGAGTGGTTAGCAGAGAGTGTAACTCAAAAGAGTAAGGCGATAGATATTGATGGAAATCCAATCCTAAAAATAGAGCAGATTGAGAGACTAAATACTCTAAAAGGTTATCACCCAAAGATATTAAATTCAATCTATGAGGATAAGCAACTTACTCTATATGAGAGTCTTATTGCAAAAAAACTACTTACTACACAAGGGGTAGGAACCTATAAAGTGCGTTCAGATATTTATGGAAAAACTGTTCTACCACTTTTCTCTATCGCACTTCTCATGATACTGATTTTTCGTTTCCCCTTTCATGCACGATATATGAATCTAGGTGGAACTACCATCAAAGCTTTGGGTGGAACGCTATTTACTTGGGGGGGTCTTTTTGCTCTACAACAGATGGGGGCTACTGCTGTGATTATCCCTGAATTGGCAACTATACTACCTATATCACTTCTTTGGGTATACGCGATTTATACTTTGGGAAAAGCAAAAAAGAGAATATAACCAAACTTTAGATAAAATCGCGTGAAATAACAATAATTAGGATTTAACTAAAATGAGTTTAGATATAAAAACACTAGTAGAGAAGTACAACACCCCACTATATGTATATGATTTTGATAATATAACGAGACGATATGAGGAGTTAAAAGGTGCTTTTGATGGGAAGAAATCTCTAGTGGCATATGCTGTTAAATCTAACTCGAATCTAGCTGTTATTAGACATCTAGCAAAGCAAGGGGCTGGGGCTGATTGTGTTAGTATTGGTGAAATCAAAAGAGCTTTGAAAGCAGGAGTGGAGAGATATAAAATCATATTTTCTGGTGTGGGGAAGAGAGATGATGAGATACGATATGCTTTAAAAGAGCAGATTTTGTTTATTAATCTAGAGAGTGAAGCTGAGATGAAACGAGTGGAGATGATAGCAAAAGAGTTTGATATGGAGGCTAGAATCTCTATTCGAGTGAATCCTAATGTTGACCCAAAGACTCATCCCTATATCTCAACAGGACTGCATGAGAACAAGTTTGGGGTTAGTATAGACTCTGCTAAACGGATGTATATCTATGCTAAAAAGTCAAAAAATCTTAATCCTATTGGGATTCATTTTCATATCGGTTCACAGCTCACAGAGTTAGCCCCAATCGCAGAGGCGTGTGGAATAGTTGCTGATTTGGTTCGTTCACTTAACGCTATTGATATTGACATTAAATTTTTTGATGTTGGTGGTGGACTTGGTGTGGTTTATGATAGTGAAGTGACTATCAAAACAGAGGCGTATGCTCTTGCTGTCACTCAGGCTATCAAAGGCTTGGATTTGACAATCGTTAATGAACCAGGGCGATATATGATGGCAAACTCTGGTATCTTCTTGACCAAAGTTCTCTATGAGAAGCAGAATGGTGAGAAGCGATTTGTGGTGGTTGATGGTGCTATGAATGACCTACTTCGTCCTAGTCTATATAGTGCCTATCACAAGATAGAGGCTGTTCAGAGAGATGGAGAGAAGAGTTTGGCTGATGTGGTGGGTCCTGTTTGTGAGAGTGGAGACTTTTTGGGTAAAGATGTTGAGCTACCGATTATGAATCACAATGATATTTTGGTGGTGCATAGTGCAGGGGCATATGGATTTACGATGTCTAGTAACTATAATACACGAAATAGGTCAGCAGAGGTGGCTTTGATGGGTGGAGAGGATTATCTGATTCGCCAAAGAGAAAATTTTCAAGACCAGATACGCCTAGAAGAGGCTTGTGATACAAGTTGGCAATCGTAGGGTCGGTAACACCGACCATCTGATATTAAATGGTCGGTGTTACCGACCCTACGCATAAATAAAGGAAAAAAGATGACACTTGATGAATTACGCATAGAGATTGACAATATAGATGACACGCTACTAAAACTTTATAATGAGCGTATGGACTTCGTTCATCAGGTGGGTGCGTTAAAGAACATAACAGGCGCACCAATCTATAGACCAGAGAGAGAACAGGCTATCCTCAATCGTCTCAAAGCACAAAATAGTGGAAAGTTAACGGACTCGGCAATTGATGCACTCTTTTTAGAGATGTTTACAGTGGCAAGAAATCTTGAACTGCCTGAGCGAGTAGCCTATTTAGGGCCAGAGGCTAGTTTTACCCACCAAGCAGCGGAGAGTAAGTTTGGGGCGATGAGTGCTTATCTTCCTATTAACTCTATCCAAGGTATTTTTAGAGAGGTGAGCAGAGGTACGGCTAAGTTTGGTGTGGTTGCGATAGAAAATAGCTCCAATGGAATTGTAAGTGATACTATCCACTCCCTTGATACTTATGACTTAAAAATCATCGCCGAGGTAGTGTTAGATGTGCATTTGGCTTTTGCAACGCTTAGCCCTGATGTCAAGGGAATTAAACGAATCTATTCAAAAGATATTGCATTTGGTCAGTGTCGTAAATTTTTGGAAGATTTGGGACTTGATGAGGTGGAGTATATTCCTGTTGAATCAACAGTTAAGGCGGTAAAACTATCACTAAAAGATAATGAGGCCGCGGCAATCTGTCCCAAAGTGGCATCCACACTCTACAAGTTGCCTCTACTTTTTGATAATATTCAAGACAGTGACAACAATAGAACACGATTTTTTATTATTAGTGATTTTGAAAACCTACCTTCAGGGGATGATAAAACCTCTATTTTGGTTCGATTGCCAAATACCCCTGGGGCTTTGGTCGAGTTCCTCAATGATTTTGAAAAAGCCAATATTAACCTCACTAAAATCAAATCTCATATTGTTGATGGAAAATCACTCTTTTTTATTGAGTTTAATGGACATCAAAATGATGTAGCGATTCGAGAGATTATCAAGAAACATGGAGATTGTATAAAAATACTCGGCTCTTATGTCAAAGAGGCAGATGATGTATAGAGGTAAAAATCTAAAGGATGATAATGAAGTTTAATGATGCGTTAAAAGATATAAAGATTTATGAAGCAGGAAAGCCTATAGAGTTGGTGGTTAGAGAGTTTGGAATCGCCCCTGAAAATGTGGTAAAGTTGGCATCCAATGAGAATCCAAAAGGGTGTAGTCCAAAAGTAGTTAAAGCGATTGCTGATAATGCACATAGAGCTTTTTTGTATCCTGATGATAGCTTTTATGAGCTAAAAGATGCTCTTGCCAAAAGATTTAATGTACAAGATGAGAATATTATTATTGGAGCTGGTTCTGACCAAGTGTTGGAGTTTATCTCACGGGCATTGCTTACTGAAAACGACTCGGTGCTGATGTCAAAAGTTACCTTTGCGATGTATGAGATATATGCAAAACAGATGGGTGCTAAAATCATCAGAACATCAAGTTATGAGCATAAGGTGGATGAGTTTATAGAAGCTTATCATAAACAGAAAGAGCAGGAAGAGAAACCAAAAATAGTCTATATCTGTACACCAAACAATCCAACAGGAGATGCAACGAGCAAAGAGGATGTTCTAAAAATCATTGATGCTGTTGACAAAGATACGATGGTAGTAGTTGATGGAGCCTATATGGAGTATGCCGCTGCAAAAGATGAGAAGTATAGAATTGAGCCAAATGATATTATGGGTTTTGATAATGTTATCTATCTTGGTACTTTCTCCAAGGCCTATGGTCTAGGTGGGATGAGGGTTGGTTATGGGATTGGGAATGCTCCTATGATAAAAGAGCTTTACAAGATGCGACCACCATTTAATATCTCGACTCTCTCATTAGTCGCGGCGATTGAGGCGTGTAAAGATGAGGAGTTTGTAGAGGAGTCTATCGCTCTTCATGCTGGGCAGATTGGACGATACGAAGTGTTTGCAAAGGAGAATGGGTTTGAGTATATTGAGAGTTATACCAATTTTATCACCTATCTTTTTCCTGATAGCATGAACTCTACAGAGATTTCTGATAGACTTTTCAAAGAGGGTGTGATTATCCGTAATCTCGCCTCATATGGGATGAATGCTGTGCGTATAACCATTGGAACTGTAAAACAAAATGATAGATTTTTTGAGATGTTTAAAGGAGTTGTTACTTGAGTAAATTTGGAGATTTAAAAACAAAAAGTATAGAAGAATTAGAAGAGATAGCAGAGCAAGTTCGCCAAAGAATATTGGAAGTTGTCAGTAAAAATGGTGGTCACCTTAGCTCTACTTTGGGTGCTACTGATATTATTGTGGCGATGCACGCTGTTTTTGATGCAGAGAAAAATCCATTTATCTTTGATGTCTCTCATCAATCTTATGCACACAAGCTTCTGACAGGAAGATGGGATTCGTTTGAGACTCTGCGACAGTTTGGCGGTATTAGTGGCTTCACTAAACCAAAAGAGTCGGACTCTGATTATTATATGGCAGGGCATAGCTCAACCTCCATCTCTCTAGCAACAGGTGCAGCCAAAGCGATTGCTCTAAAAGGTCAACAGGGTGAGAGAGTTCCTATTGCTGTAATTGGTGATGGGAGCATGAGTGCAGGAATGGTTTACGAGGCGATGAATGAGCTAGGGGATAGAAAATATCCTGCCATTATTATCCTCAATGACAATGAGATGAGTATAGCTTCTCCCATTGGTGCTGTGAGTCGTATCCTATCTCAAACAATGGCATCTCCGTTTTATCAAAAGTTCAAAGCAAAGACAAAAGAGATGCTCGAACATCTGCCAGATAGTGCGACCTACATGGCAAAAAGAGTGGAAGAGTCATTTCATCTCATCACCCCTGGAATCATGTTCGAGGAGTTGGGGTTGGAGTATATCGGTCCTATTGATGGTCACAATATTACCTCACTAATCGAGACGCTAAAAATCGCAAGAGATATGAAACGACCAGTGATTATCCATGTTCAGACCACCAAAGGAAAAGGCTATGAGGTTGCAGAGGGGACAGGAAAAGAGCATTGGCATGGTGTTGGAGCTTTTGATGTCGCTACAGGTGACTCTTTGAAAAAATCAGCTCCCAAAGCCTCTACAGCTATCTTTTCAGAGACCTTAGTTGAACTAGCAGATGAAGATGAGAAAGTAGTCGGTGTCACAGCAGCAATGCCAAGTGGAACAGGGATGAGTGGAGCATTGGAGAAGTATCCTGAACGATTTTGGGATGTGGCAATTGCCGAGCAACACGCTGTCACTTCTATGGGAGCGATGGCAAAAGAGGGGTTTAAACCTTTTTGTGTCCTCTACTCTACCTTTTTACAGCGAGGTTATGACCAGATAATCCATGATGTTTGTCTAATGAATTTGGGCGTGGTATTTGCCATAGATAGAGCAGGACTTGTGGGTGAGGATGGAGAGACACACCAAGGAGTATTTGATATCTCATTTCTCCGAGCTATTCCAAATATGACCATCTTTGCACCCTCATCAGATGAGACAATGGTAAAAGCGATGAGATTTGCCAAAGACTTCCCAACACCTTGTGCATTTAGATACCCAAGAGGGGCATTT
>NZ_JAACKB010000344.1 GCF_010892395.1 Sulfurovum sp. bin170 | reverse complement strand
TTTAACCTCTTGATAACAGGCACTCTCCCCCTCTTCACTCAATATACTAGGAGTAAGGTAGTTAACTCCCACACAGTTAGCGTAGATAAGAACCGTATCAATCCTCATAGAGGTAGAGTTTCTGACTCTAAATTGATGCTCTCCATACTCTGTAGAAGCTATTATCTCTTCTCCCTCTCCAAATCCTAAACTAGGATGTAGCGTAATTTGATTATCTCTTTTAAATTGAGTGTTTAGAGCATTTTTTGCTTTTGGAGTAACGAGCCAAAATTCTGTTATAGACTCATCTTTTTTAGCCCTCTTTCGAACCTTAGTCAACCGTTTACTACTCTCAAAATCATCATAAAAATCCTCTATAAACTCAAACTCATCATCCCCATCTCCAAAACCCTCCTTATAAGGGGTCTCTTGGTAGGCAGGTGAGAGATAGTAGCCATTCTCCTCTTCACACTGTTCTAACCATAAGTTTAGATACTCCTCTTCTCTATCTAAAGCATCAAGTCCAAGTTTTTGAAGTAGAGTATTGGTAAACTCATACTCTGATATACCATATTCTGTCTCTATCACTTTTCGCATTGGTGAGATGATATGATGAGCATAGCTAAGGCGAATATCCTCTTTTTCAAAAAAGTTTTTAGCAGGTATAACAATATCAGCCATAGCAGAGGTCTCATTCTCATAGAGTCCAAAATAGATAACAGTTTTGCTCTTTTTTAGCTCTTCTATAACTCGCCTTGAATCTGGCATAGAGGCTACAGGGTTTCCACCTTGGATAAGAACGGTATCAAAATCTCCAAAATTAGTAGTGGCTTTTTGAACCTTTTTCCCTCCTATCTCAAAAGGATTTTTAAATCCAAGTTTAGAGTTTCCCAAAAAAGCCACACCTGAGCCCTCTTTTCCAAAATGACCTAACACAGTAGCTAGTGAATCTATAGCTTGAAGTACAAAATTCCCTGTTGAGTATTTTTGAACTCCATTACCAACAAGAAAAACAACTCGTTTTTCTGTTAGATAATCCAGCAGTTCACCCATCTGATGCAGATCGATTCCAATATACTCTAAAACAGCTTTGACTCTAAAACCTCTGGTAAAATCATAAAAATCTTCATATTCAGGGGCAAACTCATCAAGATACTCTCTATTCTCATGGTCACCCATAAAAGCAAATCGTGCCAACATAATCGCCATATAAAAATCAGACCTTGGCATTATCTGCAAAAATAGGTCAGCTCTCTTGGCAATAGGTGTCTCAATGGGGTCGATAACAACAATCTTTTTCCCTTTGAGATAGGGGATAAGATGTGAAGAGGTAATAGAGAGATTTTTCCCCCATACTACCACCACATCAGCTTTGGCTATCTGCTTTGGTGGTAAGATACGATTGACTCCACGACCTTCCACTATACCTGCATCTCCTGCCCCATCACAGAGTGAGCCTTTGGTGGTTGTTCCTTCTACCCTATCAAATAGTAGATTTGTAATCTCCTGCATCACGCCAAAGTTTCCAGAGCCTCGCCACAGTAGTTTCTCTTTGGCTTCTAGTGCATCTTTTGTAGCATCCATTGCCTCATCCAAACTAATCTCTAAGCCATCTACTCTAGCTTTTGTGATTCGTGGCTCCTCATGTATATATCTATTAACTAGACTGCACAAAGCACCGTTACTGGTTGGATGAGCAGAATCTGCCACAACTTTTGGAAAATATTCAGGTTCACTAACTATTCCACACGCATCAGGACAATCTAGTCCACAGGCTGTTTTTATCATTATCTAAACTCCACTTTCAAGAGTTTTGAAAAACTCTCTTTTGGATTATCTATCACTATCTCTGTACGATAAGAGGAGATAAATTTCTCATCAGCCACTGACCAGACCTTAGATACCTTGTATTTAGTCGCTTTACCATCTATATAGATAGTTTTTGATTTAATATCTTTTAACTCATCTGCTTCCAAAAAGAGAACCAGTTTTGCTTTTGTCAAATCTTTTATCTGTGCCAGAGGAACACCCATATTGACAAAATCTCCACTGTTTACCAAAAGTTTATATAGAAACCTGTTTTTAAGCTTTATGCTCTTTTTACCAATACTATCTTTTAGTCGTTCTATATTATAAAGCAAATCAAGCTTCTGTTTTTTGAGTGAATCTATCTTCTCTTTAGTAGAAAAATATTGAGTTTTTGCAGAGATATAGGAGTAGAACGCCTTATCTTTTTGTGTTATAGATGCAGTTGTGATATTAGATATACGGTTATAATAGACCTCTTGTCGTTTTAGTGACTCTGATAGAGAGGAGAGATTATTCTGATTACTTTTTATCATACTTTTTATAAATTTTAGAGCTTCTCTATCTGATTTTAGTTTGATTTTATCTAGCTTATCATCCAGCTGTATAATGATGCTCTCTCTTACTACTTCTCCCTCTAACGCCAGTTTAGTGCTAACTACTTGTGCAGAGACAGCAGATTTTAGGGTGATATTCTCATATGGTTCAACCTTTGCATAGTGAACTTTTGCAAAGATTAGGATTGGGCTTAGGAGTAGAAATAGGTATCTCATTGTCTCTCTTTTTCTATGGATTATAACATGAGCAGTTTAATATAGGCTCATTAGTATGTTAGTTTAGGTTAAACAAATCTCGTTTGTGATAAAATACTGCTTCCAAAATTCTTGCTCATTTTTTGGATAGTCATTTTGGGAAGCGATGGCTTTAGCCTCGTATTATTCGGGACTAAAGTCTCCGATTCCAAATGAGTTTTGCAAGAAGTGTATCAAATTGACTATATTTAAATGGGCTATTAAACCAAAAGGAACAGAATGAACAACTATGAAACACTGTATGTACTTAAACCTACACTAACAGATGAAGAGACAGCTTCGAACATTGCAAAGATTGAAGAGATTCTTGTAAGAGAAGGTGCTGAGATTCTTGCTACTAATAGAATGGGGATGAGAAAACTTGCCTATCCTGTAGAGAAAAATGAGAGAGGTGTATATACTATTGTATATTTTAAAGCACCTGGTACTATCGTTAACGAGCTTGAGAGAAACTTGAAGTTCAATGAAGAGGTTATTAAGTATTTAACTGTAAGATATACTAAAGTAAAAGAGGTTATACAGTTTGAAAAGCTTATAGCTGCAGTGATAAAGAGAGAAGAGTCTGTAAAAACTGAAGCACCAGCACCAGCAGTAGCAGTAGCAGTAGCAACAGAGACAACAGAAGCGTAATAACTTAGGAGAAACCCCATGTATAACAAAGTAGTATTGGTAGGACACCTTACAAGAGATGTTGAGATTAGATATTCACAAAGTGGTTCAGCTATAGGTAATGTTGGAATAGCAACAAGCCGAAAGTTCAAAACTCAAACAGGTGAGCAGAAAGAGGAAGTTCTCTTTATCGACTTAACATTTTTTGGGCGTACAGCTGAGATAGCCAATCAATACCTTCGTAAGGGGAGCAAAGTTTTAGTAGATGGACGACTTGTATTTCAACAGTGGACAGCTCAAGATGGAACAAAGAGAAGTAAACATGCCGTAACTGTAGAGAATCTACAGATGTTAGATACAAAGGCAGATAGCCAAAACCCTAACAACAACAACGGATATGCAGCGCAACCAAGCCAAAATAGTTACGGTGGACAACAGCAGACTCAAAACTCTTATGACGCTAGTAACGGTGGATATAACGCACCTCAACAGCAACAGAGTTATGGTCAGCCACAGCCACAGCAACAACAGCAGGGGTATGGACAGCAACAGGCTTCTTCGCAACAGGCTTCTTCGCAACCAGCTTATCAAGCACCACAACAACAGAAACAAGCGTCTGTTCCAGAAATCGACATCGATGAAGATGAGATACCATTTTAGGAGACCAACATGGCAGAGAGAAGAAAATTTAAAAAGAGATATTGTAAGTATTGTGAATCAAAAGTTGATTATATCGACTACAAAGATTTGAACCTATTGAAGATTAGTCTTAGTGAGAGATTTAAGATTATGCCAAGAAGATTGACAGGAAACTGCAAAAGACACCAAGAGCTTGTAACTGTAGCTATCAAAAGAGCTAGACAGACTGCACTTATTCCATACATTGTTGATAGAAAGAATGTTGTGGAAAATCCATTTGAGCTTATCAGATAGATACACTTATTAGTAAATATCTTTCGTGGGCAGAAATGCCCACTCCATATAAATCATAATTAACAAAAATTTCAATATAATTCCGTTAGATAAATGGGGAGTTGTTTATGTCTATTCGTATAAATATTGAGAACATATTAAAAAGTCCAGAAGCCACCTTTTTAGAGATAATTACAAAATTAACAGAAAAAAATATTTCTGATTCTAAAAAAGAGCTTAAGCTTAAAAATAGTGAAATTGATACGGTTCTCTTTGATGCTATAACTTTAGTACTTAGTGACCTCAATAGTGAAGTGGGGTATATCAATAGACTTCTATATAGAATGTTTAAATTTGAAATCAAAAAAAATATAAGAAGAGAACAGTTGATTATCCTAGGAAGTCAGTTAAAAGCTCAACACTCTGTTCTAAAAAAAAATATCTATATAGTTGAGTCACAGATAGAGAGTATAAACTCTACTCTAAAAAATCTAAAACGCTTAAAGAAGGCATTTCAAGATAAAAATATGTTTATTTTCAATCAAGATATGTTGAAAAAAAGTCAATTTTATATTAATCAAATAGATATAAGAATATGGAAACTAGAAGAGTGTCAAGACTTTTTACGAGATAAATTGAGGCTTCTTAATACAAATAATAGAATGATTGGTAGACTTTTCAAGAGGATACCGCGTTATCATGAGTTGAGGGAGGAGAGCTATCTTTCTCTATCTATATAGACAAATAATAGCCGACACCCTTTTTATTTTGACACAAACTGTCAGGAAGTTTCTTTTGAAGCTTTCTAATGAATGATTTTACAGCATCTTGACTAGGTGCTTTGTCATAGTCCCACATATACTCATACATCATATCATAAGTTACAATACTATTTTCTGATAGAAGTTTAAAAAACTTCGTCTCTTTTTTGGTTAACTGTATAGTACTGTTATCTATTTTTAGACTACCACTAGCATAATCAAACTCAAGAGAGTTATTTATCACTATATGATTATTAAGATTGAAATATTCTAAAAACTTATCAAGTAGAGAGAGGACTTTTTTTGTCGTTAGTGGTTTAGTGACATATGTTACGATATTCAAATCTATAGAATCCAGAAGATAGTCTGTATTGGTATAAGCAGATACTATAACGATAGGCAGAGTTTTGTTATACTCTCTAATAGATTTACAAAGTGTAATACCATCTGTATTTGGCATATTTATATCTGTAATCATAATATCAATTTTGTTCTGATTTTCTAGATATATATCATAAGCCTCATCACCATCTGAGGCTACAAGTAATTTATCAAAAAAATTACTTAATATCTCTACAATATTTTTCTGTAGACTCAGGTCATCCTCTACATACAGAACTGTTTTATTTTTTAATAATTTGTATTTTTCTATCATCGTACCAACCTTATTGTAAATGTGGAGCTGTTATTTTTGCTTTTTACCTCTAGTTTACCATTGAAATGTTTCTCTATAATAACCTTGGAAACATATAGACCTAGTCCAAGATTTGTTGACTCTTTGGATGTTTTTGTTGAGAAGTGTGCATCAAATATCTTCTCCATACACTCCTCACTTATTCCTCCAGCTTCATCTGTAATCATAATGCTATACTCATCATCCTTGACATGGGTTTTAATCTCAATATAGGCTTCATTTTTAGAAAAATCTATAGCATTCTGTACGATATTAATAATAACTTGTATAAACTCATTTGGGTATAGAGATATTTTAATATCTTTGACAAACTCTTTTTTGATAATGATACTTTTTTTGTTGATTTGTCCCTCTAAAAAATTAAGAGCCTTATCAATAAGTGGCAGGATATACTCTAACTCTTTACTCTTTTTGGGTTTATAGAACTCTCTAAAGTCATCAATAGTCTCTGAGAGGAACTCTGTATGTCCTTCTATCTCCTCTAACCTTTTATCTATATAGTCTCTATCAAGCTTTTCACCCATCATCATCTTAAATCTCATATTGGAAGCTATTGAGGCTATTTTGCTGACAGGTTGTCTCCACTGGTGGGAAATCATGCTTAATAGTTCACCAGCTTGAGCTAGTCTTGATTGAGAGAACATCACTTTGTTATTATCTTTTATCTCTTTTTCGTAATCTTTGATGAGATTATTGATGATTTTAGAGAAGATTATCGAAAAAATTATAGAAATAATACTAAGGATAAAGAGTAGTTTGATATTCTCTTTTGATTCATCATCTAGCTTCTCTTCCCAGACTATTTTTTTCTGCTCTATAGAGTAGAGTATATCTTTTTCATTTTTACTAATAACAATATATAGGTCTGTTGTTTTGATATGATATACAATTCCAATTTTGTTAATAAAATCATCATCAATACAGTTTGTACCTTGATAGTTAATAATGTTCTTCTCTTTAGAAGCCTGTATTAGTTTAGATAAAATAGTTTTCTTATTATTAGTATGAACTAAATTTACCAATGTCTTTGTACAAGGATGTTTTATAACTATCCCATCTTCACGAAATATAAATATAAAACCACTATCATACTTTTTGATAGAGTCAATAAATTTCAAAATACTTTTTGTAGAGAGAGGTTTAGAGTGACCTAACTCTTGTTCATATATTATATCCATAAAAGACTCTATATATTTGGCTTTCTCTCTCAAAAAATTTTTGTGTTTGTTTTTAAGCTCATGTTCATATCTCTGTAATTCTCGTTTTGTATAGAGTTTATGTTTATATTTAAGCGCAACAGAGATAGAAATGCCATAAAATAGAATAATAATTAGAGGAAAAATAACCGTAATAATAAGAAGA
>NZ_JAACKB010000343.1 GCF_010892395.1 Sulfurovum sp. bin170 | reverse complement strand
TGAAAAATAATTATTTTTAACATCATTTTCTTTAAAAAAAATATTTTTATTAAAAATCTCCTTTTTTTTTAAGTTTTCTATACAGTTAAACCTGTATCATTAGTACAGGAAGGTTTAAACGGTAGGTCTAAGGGAGGTTTACAATGTATAATTTGGATACAGTTATAGATGACAGTGTAGCAAATACACTAAATAGTCTAGGCAAGAGATACAGAGCAACAAAGGAGTATGAGTTATCGGAAAAGTCATACCGTGAAGCTCTACGATTTAGAAAAAGATTGGCAAAGATAGATGGGAAACAGTATAAGCCTCTTGTTGCAGAGACATTGAATTCATTAGCTACACTATATAGGGAACAGAATAATTATGATTCTGCTGTAGAGTGTTATAGAGAAGTGATTTCGATTAGAAGAGGACTATTGAGAGAAGATCCACTGCATTATGCTCCAATTTTAGCTATTACTTATACAAATATAGCCAATCTACATAGACTCTACCACAGTAATAGACTAGCAAAGTTTTTTTATAAAGAGGCACTAAATATATATAAAGTTTTAGCTAGGGGAGATTCCGATAAGTATAATATAGAGACTCTAAATATACTCAACTCTCTAGCTATTATATATCGTAAAGAGAGTAGATTTGAGAAGGCAAAAGATACCTATATGGAATCTTTGGTTATCTATAAGGCTTTGATAAATAGTGGCTCAAATAGCTATAGAGTTGGACTAGGAACTCTTCTTACCAATTTGGGTACACTATACTTTAGTGAAAATATGCTAGATAAAGCAAAAGGGGTTTATCTTTTGGCTCTTGATATTCTCTTGGATCTGTCCAAAAAAGAGCCAATACCTTACAGACCAACTATCGCGATGATGTTAAATAATTTAGGAAGTATATACGCCTCACAGGAGAAGTATAGTGAAGCGTTAAAATCATTTAAAGGTGCATTGAGTCACTATAGCTCTTTGGCTGAAAAAAATCCAACTGTTTATGGTCACCATGTAGCAACAATCTTCAAAAATCTAGCATCTATGTATGTTCATCAAAATCGAATGAAAAGGGCTAAACTGTTTCATCTAAAAGCTGTACAAGTCTATAAATCATTAGCAGAGTACAATCAAGATATTTACAATATAGAGTTGGCCTCTTGTCTAGTTGATGGGGTTCACTACTATAAACAGCACTCTCTGTCTCTCTACAGAGCAGAAGCTATCTTAAAAACTTATGATTTAGAGGGTAGAGCAGGAGAGTTATTACGAAAAATTAATAAGTTGCGTCAACAGAGAGTATCTCTCTCTCTATCGTAGCCATTGGGGATAATTACCCCAACAACCCTTTCACACAAACATTAATACGCCCACCATCTGCTCTGTTTCCAATAGCCTGTTTGGCTCTACCCATTACCTTACCCATATCTCTCATAGAAGTTGCCCCAACTGTAGCTATAATCTCTCTTAGCGTAGCTTCAAGCTCTGCATCGTCCATTTGCTCTGGTAGATAGACTTTTATAATAGCTAGTTCGGCTTGTTCTTTCTCTACCAAATCATCTCGTCCTGCATCTGCAAATTGAGTCATAGCATCCTCTCTCTGCTTTGCATATTTCATAAGAATCTTCTCCATATCGGCATCTGTAACCTCTCTTCTCTCATCGACCTCTATCTGCTTGACTACAGTTTGGATATTTCGTAGGGTATCTCTCTTCTGCTTATCTTTTGCTCTCATAGCATCTTTGATGTCTGATTTTATCTGTGCATTTAAACTCATCTGAATATTCTCCTAATTTTTTGTAGGATTATACTATAATCCGATTATGAAAAAATTAACAATTGAAGATAAATCATTTAATCTAAAAGATATTAAGCAACTATACCCAGCAGCTCTTGTCAAGACTGGAGATGGAGAGGAGACCACAGAGATGAGTCTGGAGTGGATAGATAGTGAGT
>NZ_JAACKB010000342.1 GCF_010892395.1 Sulfurovum sp. bin170 | reverse complement strand
CGATTCCGAAAATGCAAATTGCATATAAGGAAACGATGGCTTCAGCCTCGCTAATTCATTGGCATTGGGCTGAAGCCATCGGTTCCTAGTTTTGAAAGATGTCTATTTAACAAATTGAGTTAGAAGTAGGGGCAGACCAATGTGTCTGCCCAATGTTCGCATACAAAAATATTAATCTAAAACAGTAGACAGATACTCTGAATACCTCTCTCTACCCTTATAATTCAAATGATTATTATCAGCCCATAACTCATTTTCTATAGGAAAGTTAGTCAAATCAATAATATCTACTCCCACAAAGGTTTTATAAATATCATCCATACTGTATTTTACTCTATTGTCGAGTTGAGGTTCTAAAATTACAACAGTCTCTATATCGCGTCTCTTTAGCATAGATATAATAGCTACCTCGCTCCCATCGCTCCTGCGTGGGAGTGTATATGAGACTCTCGTATGCATTCCCACCGAGGACGGATGGGAACGAGTCAAGTCAAAATATTAAGGGAGAGCTAAGTTTGCTATGATAAGATAAAATCTTATCAACATAATAAGGAGATAAAGCATGAAAAAATTTCTATGGTTATTAAGCATTGTGTCGATGCTAGGATTAGCAAGTTGTGGTGGAGGTAGTAGCGAGGAGGCAAAAGCGTTACTGCAAAAGATTTTAAATCTAGTAGGGATTCCACAATCGATTGTGGTAAATATTTGTCAAGATGAGAACCGAGATGGTATCTGTGGAGCTTCAGAGCTTCAAGTAGAAGTAGCAATCAATCAAGGAGATAGTGCAGAGGATATTTGGCAAAAGATTACAAACACAGAAGAGGGGAAATATTTATTAGAAACATATGACTCAACTCTACCTATTTTAGTTGAATTTCAAGATAGTGATGTACACAGTGATGATGGTAATTTTATGCTTCATTTTGATGGTTTGACAAATACTCAAGAGGAGAAAGAGCTTTCTATTTTAGAGAGCATGATAGATGCAGAACATATTACAGAACAAAATGTACAAGCAATTAGAGATTTAGATAATCAAAAAGATCAAGACAAATTTTATAAGGTTCTTTTTCAGGATTTAAAAACCAATATCAATACTCTAAAAGATAGAAACTTGACATCCACTACAGCTATGAGTGGAAATATACAAGAGATGGCAAATGAGTTGCTTGAAAATGGTGTAACAGAAGAGCTTCCTAATAAGATTAATAGTTGTAGTGGAGATGATGCCTGTGTAGACAAAATATTAGAAGAGATTTCTAATGAGTTGATTATTCATGATAAAGAGATAGTTGGTGCAGAAGATACAAACAGTACTGAAATAAATAGTGCTGAAACAAATAGTACCGAAACAAACAGCTCTAGTAGTAAAGTTGATCTCTCTAAGTATTTTTCTAAAGAGTCTACAATCAAAAATTTTACAAAAAAAGAGGATGATCCATATAGTGAGGAGAGTATTAGTTCCACTAGCAGTAAAGTAGAGATTAGTGGAAATAGCGTTAGACAGATTTATCAATATGGTTCAGACAATGAGCATACTACTACATTTCTGATAAATGAAGATACCATTACTGCTACAGGTAAAGAGGGGGATGTATATGAACCAATATCTAGATATATAGACATTGGAGATACCACATTTTCTCAAACTTATAGTGGAAGTGATGAATACGGTTCATATAGTGGAACTATGATTTGTACATTTAACTCTTTAATTGAATCTTTTTCTCACGGAGGATATGAGTACTCAGGAGATATTTTAGAGGAAAAATGTGATTCAGATAGCACAAGGTTTACAGAAGATGGTACATATAGATATAAATATGGTTTGTATCGTTAT
>NZ_JAACKB010000341.1 GCF_010892395.1 Sulfurovum sp. bin170 | reverse complement strand
GTGTCGGACAGAGGGCAGTCCGACCTACTTTCTCGATATATATAGCAAGAGTATCAATACTCTCCATCACCCTTCTAGCCTCTTTGGGGTCAACTAATCTAATGCCATAATCATTCTGTATTGCCATAGATATTTGAAGTGAATCAAGCGAATCTAACCCCAGTGGATGGTCAGGGTCAAAGATAATATCATCATCTTTTATACTGCTAGGCTCTATCTCTTTATCACACTCTTTAACTATCATCTCTTTTAAATCTTCTCGTAAACTCATAATCTTCTTTCATAAAATATAAATGCAAAACTTAATGAGATTATACCAAAAAGTACTAAAACTCCTGACTCTAAAAGCACTGCTTCTACTCCAAGATTTCGAACAAAAACATCCAACATCCCCTCCAACCCCCAAGACATAGGAGAGAGCATCGCCATATCTTGCATAAGTGGAGGCATAACAAGTTTTGGAACCATTATTCCACCAACAGCCCCCATAATAATACTGCTCAAAGCCCCAACAGTAGAAGCCTGTTCCGTAGTTTTCATCAAACTAGAGAGCAAAATAGCAAAACCGATAGCACCAAAACTAATCGCCATACTAATAACAAAAAGAGCTACAAAATCTATATGAACATCCAATTTATCCCCACCCAAAAGAGGAACAATAAAAACACCAACCAGTATCATCAGCACCAATTGCAGTTGATTAATCACCATATAGGGAATTATCTTAGAGAAAAAAAGTATAAACTTAGAGCTATTCATCGCCTTTAACCGTGCAAAAGTTCCATCATTTCTCTCCGTAATAAATAGCGTAGAGATAGGAATAATCACAAAAAACATAGAAAAAACAATCCAAGCAGGAACATTCTGTTGGGTAGCCGTAGGGATACCACTCTTGTTTTCAGAGTTATAGAGATAGTGCGAGTGTATCATCTCACTAGGCGTTGAGGCTCTGACACTATCATTATACATCGTCATAGAATCCACCATCTTTTTTATCTTAAGAGCCATAATTTTCTCTGCTATTTTTGATTCAAAATAGAGTTTTCGATGGGCTTTGGTTGTAGAGGCTGTATAGATTTCAATTAGATTTTTGGCTTGAATCTTATAGAGATTTTTAGAAAAATCAGAGTTAATGACCAAAGCAAACTTATAAACCTCATCTCTAGTCAACTCTTTAACCTCTTCAAGACTCTCTTTGACTACAAATTTCAGGTTCTTATACTCTTTTAACTGCTCTATAAACTTTTCAGACTTTTTCTCTTTGTCAAGATTAACAATAACATACTCCAAGTTCGCATTGGTATACTCATTGTAGACATCTTTGAGTGCCAATGACATAATTAAGATAAACATCATAGGCATAAGAAAAAGTGCAATCAAGGCACTTCGGTTACGCAGTAGGGCAATGAACTCTTTTTTTAGGGCGTAGTAGAATTTCAATCTTTTACCTTTTTATTTAACTGGATAATACAAAAGATTGATCAAAGCCTCTCGCTTCAAAGTTCGATAGATGTCATAGTCACTGTTTATAGATATAATCTCTCTAATATTCAATTTTTCAGCCACAATAATCAGCGAACAGTCAGCCAAATCCATAGGAAGGTCTCTGTATTTTTTGGTGAGTGTTATCATCCTCTCAATATCATTTTTCTCTATCTGAAAAATCTCAATGCCACCCCTGCGTATCCACTCAAGCAGATTGAGTTGTGCTTGAATACTCTGTCTCAACAGATGCATCGCTTCGGTGATAACCGACCAAGTGGTAATAAACCCACCTTTATAATTTTTTGTAAACTCGAACACTCTCTTGTGATGTTTATCTCTACGGTTAAGTAGAGCGACAATTGGTCCAGTATCAATGAGGATATTTTGCATCTAAAATCTTATCCAATCTATTTTTGTAATCACTAGAAAGCTCCTCATCTCCATCATAAACACCAAAAAGGTCATGACCTAGACTATAAGGCGTATGGGTTCTTCTCTTTTTCAGATTAGCGATATACTCAACAATGGCATCTCTTACAATCTGTGTCTTTGTGGTCAGTTCAAGCTTGGCAATGGTGT
>NZ_JAACKB010000340.1 GCF_010892395.1 Sulfurovum sp. bin170 | reverse complement strand
TTTCAGGTGGTACATTAGAGAGAATTTTACAAAAATCTACCGATAAACTCTACAAAAGTATAGGTTTTGGTATCATCACTACAACCATCATGCAATCAAGTTCCCTTGTCTCTGTTCTTACCATCTCTTTTTTAGGAGCAGGTCTTATTGGTCTTGCTCAAGGGATAGGTATTATTTTTGGAGCAAATATTGGAACCACCACGGGGGCTTGGTTGGTTGCAGGTTTTGGACTAAAGGTAAAAATTTCTGCTTATGCCATGCCCATGCTTGTCTTTGGTGTCATACTTATTTTTCAAAAAGCAAAATCACTTAAAGGGATAGGGTATATTTTAGCAGGACTTGGGTTTTTATTTTTGGGTATTCATTATATGAAAGATGGTTTTGAAGCTTTTAAAAGTACCATTGATTTAGCATCATTTGGTGGAACTGGATTAAAATATCTATTTATCTTTACAGGGATTGGTGTTTTTGCTACGGTTGTTATGCAATCGTCTCATGCTACATTGGTACTAATTATTACAGCTCTTGCTGTTGGTCAGATATCTTATGAAAATGCTTTAGCTCTAGCCATTGGGGCAAATGTGGGAACGACCATTACAGCGATTATTGGAGCTATGAGTTCCAACATTCAAGGTAAAAGACTTGCAGGAGCACATCTTATTTTCAATATGGTTACGGGTCTCATTGCTATTGTTTTTATGAGTCAACTTATCTATGCTGTTGATTTTACCAGTAATCTAATAGGCATTGCAAATGATGACCACACCTTAAAACTTGCAGTATTTCATACCATATTTAATTTCATTGGGGTTCTTGTAATGATTCCATTTATTGGTAAACTTGTAATTTTTTTAGAAAGCACACTCAAAGATTCTAGTGGCATTTCAGACAAAGAGTGTAGCAAAGTAAAATACCTTAATGACTCTATATTGGAACTACCTGCCATAGCCATGACCGCCTTGACCAAAGAGACCAAACATCTATATGAAAATGCATTCAGAATTATTACTCATGGTTTAAATTTAAAACAGAGCAATGTTGTCTCAACAATGCCTTTAGCAGAGCTTGTAAAAGAGACTTACAGTCAGAGTCCTATAGATATAGATAAATTTTATAACTGTGATATCAAAGGTATTTATGGTGAAATTATTGACTTTTCCACCAAAGCTCAATCACTGATGAGACCTGAGGATATTGAAAAACTGTACAAATTAAAACTTGCTAACAGAGATATCGTCGAAGCAGTTAAGGGTACAAAGCATCTACAAAAAAACTTGATTGTCTATTCAAACAGTTCCAATAAATATATAAAAAAGAGATACAATATGATTAGGCAAGATTTAGCAGAACTGTTACGAGACATCCATACTATTGCCTCTTCCAAGGAGGAAGATGAAATTTTGATACTACTTTCAAAAGTTAAAATACATACAGAAAAGTATGATATAATTGCTAATGGTATCCTAGACAACCTTATTAGAAATCGTTTGATTACTAATGAAATGGCAACTTCATTAATGAATGACACTGTTTATGCTTACAATATTAGTACAAACCTTATTGCCATGGCAGAAGTGATATTTCTAGAGAACAATAGCGACATGCTTATGAGTGATAAAGATATTAATTTAATGGTAAACAAGGAGAACTAAATGGGAATAAAAAAATTTATTGAAAAGACAAAAAAATTCTTAGAGTTGGATGAGTTAGAAAAATCTTCTAAAAAAAAGTCTATTAAAAGTTTATTAAAAAAATTGTATGAGAGAGAAGATAAAATCAATAAATCTTTAGAAAAAGAGTTGGATAAAAAAGAAAAAAAACAGTTAATAGAGGAACTTGATATTGTCGCTATTCATATAAAAAATGGGAAAAAGATATTGGATAAATTAAATACCTAAGGATATTGATGAATGGTTCTTCCAAGGGGTGCATCTCCGAAGAGTCCCAAGGAAAGACCATTAATAGATTATAAACTGGGTTAATCTAGTTTTTAGCTTTTTTCTTTTCTGACTTTTTTTTGTCAGACTTTTTCTCTTTGCTCTTCTCTTTTTTATCAGATTTTTTATTTTCTATTTTTTTAGCCTCTTTTTTCTTTTCAGATTTTTTTTCAGGCTTTTTCTCACTTTTCTTTTTCTCTACTTTTTTATCATCACTCTTTTTAGCTTCCAATTTTTTAGCCAACTTCTTAGCCTCTTTTTTCTCTAACTTCTTTGCTTCTTTTTTATTATCTTTTGCCATCTCTGGACTCCTTTAATTGATTTTACAATCGGAATTTTACTGTAAGTATTTTTTATTTTACTGAAAACCTCATGTTATGATAACAAACCATCGAAATTTTATACAAAAGTAGCGACTGCCCCCCTATGTAATTAAAGTATGGGATGAGTTTAAGTTATAGTTATACTTTTTTAGACTCTAAAATCATCTTAAGCATCTCATCTTTGAGTATAAGTTTCTTTTTCTTCATAACTTCAATCTCCATATCACTCATCCCAACTCTACCATGCTCTGCATCTTGAACATCTTGATCAAGTTTGTTGTGGTCATTAAAAATTTTTGTAAAGTGTGCATTACTCTGTTTAAGTTCTGAAATTTCTACTCTGTATTCTGCTAACATTATTATCTCCTTTTCGTTTCTCTAAATTGAATTGTAGTATGAATATTGTTAAAATGGTATTAAATATGTTGGTGTATATTGTTTGATTGTATATTTATTAACTCTCTAAACATCTAAAATCTCTCTTCCAAAATAGCCACAAAATTTCGTCTTAACTATAGCTATGTTTCGTGCATTTTGCTGATTTTTTTAATGGAGTATTTTAATATACAAAGTGGCGATTCCTGACACGGCACTTAGATTTGAACAACTCTCAATATTTAGATGACAATCCAACTCCTCCCTCCCTACAAAAAAGTATCACCTCTTCTTAACTATTTTAAAAAATATCAATCTCTCTCCAAATTATAAAGAAAACCGATGTATAATCATTAAAACTAGATATTAGGAACTGATTATGCAAAAGATATATGATTTGATAATTGTTGGTGGGGGACCGGGTGGAATTGCTTCTGCTGTGGAGGCTTCTATCTTTAAGATGGAGAAAATTTTGATGATAGAGAAGGGTGATAACCACTCTCAAACTATTAGACAGTACTACAAAGACTCAAAACGAGTTGATAAAGATTGGAAAGGTCAGACTGTTGATATGATTGGTAATGTTGACTTTTTTGATGGGACAAAAGAGAGTACGCTAGAGTATTTTGAGACCTTACTTGATGGTGATGGTATCGAGACCTGTTTTAATACAGAGGTAGATAGAGTTAATAAAGAGGGAGAGGTTTTTTCTGTAGTTACACCACAAGGTGAGTTTTTGGCTAAAAATGTAATAGTCTCTATCGGTCGAATGGGAAAACCAAACAAGCCCTCATATAAAATTCCGCGAACTATCAAAGCTGTAGTCAACTTTAACCCTTATGAGTGTAGAGGTAATGAGAAGATTTTGGTGGTAGGTGGTGGTGACTCTGCTGTGGAGTATGCTTGTCAACTCACAACTATCAACAGTGTTACTCTCTCATATAGAAGAGATTCGTTCAATAAAATCAATGATATAAACCAAGAGATGATAGAGAGATATGACCAAGAGGAGAGATTGCGTGTTCGGTATGGTATCGACATTGAATCCATCGAAAATGCAGAGGGTCGAGTCAAAGTTAACTACAACAGTGGATTCTCAACTATTTATGATAGAGTAATTTACGCTCTTGGTGGAACAACTCCTGTTGATTTCTTGCAAAAGTCAAATATTGATATAGATGAGAAAGATAGACCAATATTTGATGAGAACTATAAAACTAGTGTAGATGGACTCTATATGGCAGGTGATATTATATATGATAACGGTGGTTCTATTGCTATGGCTATCAATCATGCTTATGATGCTCTACAGGATATGAGAAGAGAATAAGAAAGATATAAATAGATGTACCCACCCTCTTGATAGAGGGTGAAAATGATAGTTATATAACTAATACTGATAAATATTATCAATAACACTCACTCTTAAGTAAACTTCCTGTACTATTTTAAAATAAAAATGATAATAATTGTCATTTTAATTTTTATTTAACTATAAATGGAGAGTTCAATGAGAAAAGTAACATTAAGTTTGGTAGCATTAACAGCCATGAGTATAGGAGCAGAGAATCTAAAAGAGGTTTTTTCAAATGTTTTAACAGAGGGTCAAGTAAGATTAGGGGTTGTTCAGATAGAGGATGAAGTGGGTGGAACAGCTTCAACAGCATCTTTGGGTGGGAGCCTTGGTGTCAAGACAGACCCACTAAAAGGGATAAGTTTAGGGGCGAAATTTTATACTACTAATGCACTTTTTGGCAAAGACAATGAGGGGATGTTCTTAGATTCAAACAACGATAGTTATAGCATTGTTGGCGAGGCGTATATTCAAGCTGACTTAGGAAAAACAACTATTAAAGCAGGACGACAAGTTGTAGATACCCCTTATGCTAATAGTGATGATATTGGGATGGTTCCTAATACTTTTGAGGGTTATACTCTAGTGAATCAAGATATTACTGATACAACCGTTATTTTGGCTTCACTTGACAAATGGTCAGGGGTGGATACGGATACTCCAGAGAAGTTTAATAATTTACAAGATTCAAGTGATGCCGTGCTGATGGCAAGTGTGATTTATGAAGGGATAGATAATACAACACTTCAAGCGTGGCACTACAGATTAGACGATACCAATTTTAATTATGTCGAAGCAGGATATGAGACTGAACAGTTTAATCTAGCTCTTCAATATACTGACCAAGACAATGACAATATGGCGTTTGGACTATCAGCAGGTGTGAATTTTGGAGATTTGGCACTAGTCAGTGCCTACAATAAGGTGGATGGTATGGTTAGCAATGGATTTGGTGGAGGTCCATTTTTTACATCTAGTGAAGACCATACTGTAGCAGATGCTATAGACCAAGAGGCAATCTTGGTGGGAGCAGAGTACTCTATTGCTAAAGCAACTCTTGCACTGACCCATGTAGCTTTTGACAAGAGTGAGGATGAGACGGACTATCTGCTTAGTTATGCTGTCAATGATAATCACTCTTTGGACTTAATCTACTCTGATATGTATGATGATGGGAAGATGGTTAGATTTTTTGCAAATTATAGTTTTTAGAAGATATTAAGTTGATATTCACTATCATTTGCATAATTAAAAGTTAAGAGGGAAATCATGAAATTATCAGAACTTAAAAAAGGCGATAGAGCCATAATAAAAAAGATAGATACAGATGAGTCGTTAAAGAGTAGGCTTGTCTCGTTTGGAGTGGCTAGAGGTAGTGAGCTTAGTATTGAGGCCTACTCTGTCGGCAATCAGACGGTGGAGATACTAGTAGATGGTACGCTCATTGGCTTACGCAGAAGCGAGGCTGTAGATATAGAAGTGGAGAAGATATAATGGATGCGATTAAAATAGTTTTAGCAGGTCAGCCCAATGTAGGTAAGTCAATGCTTATCAATGCTATGAGTGGGTCAAATAGCCTAAAAGTTGGGAATTTTTCAGGGGTGACAGTCGAGAAGAGTGAACTCTGTTTTGAACACCACTGTCACATGTTTGAGATGGTAGATTTACCTGGAACTTACTCCATCAGAGGATTTTCACAAGATGAACAGGTGGCTCATGACTATCTACTTAACGAGAAGTATGATGTTATTATTAATGTACTAGACTCCACCCATCTTCAACGGAATCTACTGCTTACGCTAGAGCTTCTAAAACTCAATAAAAAGATGGTACTAGCTCTTAATATGGCTGATGAGGCTAAAAAAGAGGGGCTAAAGATAGATGTAAAACAGCTAGAAGCGATAATAGGTGTGCCTGTTATTTTAGTCTCTGCAAACACCAAAGAGGGGGTTGAGGAGCTTCTTGAGAGGATTCATGATATTGCTGATAGAGAGCATCGAGACAACTCCAATATCATCTACAGTAATCCTGTAGAGGAGGAGATTTTAGCTCTAAGTAACTTTTTTGATGAGCGAGATTTTAAGCTTCGAGATTTAAGCTCAAGAGAGATGGCGATACGGATTCTATTTGAAGACAAAGACCTCTATAGAGAGTTGCATGAGAAACCGATAATGATAGAGTTACAACCACGGATTGTCGCTTCGCTTGAACATATCTATACTCATCATGATAGTAAAAATATTACCGATATTAAGGCTAGTGAGTATATTGCTATTGCTAGAGGTATTCGTATGGAGACGGTGAAGTGTGAGAGGGCAAAAGGTCAAAAGACACTAACCAAAAAGATAGATGATATACTGCTCAACAAAGTTCTAGGTATCCCTATATTTCTCTTCTTTATGTGGGCTCTCTTTCAGCTCACTTTTGAACTAGGTGCTGTCCCTATGGATTGGATAGATGCAGGATTTGGAGCGTTTGGTGAGATTGTAGGGTCAATCATTCCTCATGAGGGGACGCGAAGTCTTATTGTTGATGGTATTATTGCAGGGGTTGGGGCGGTTGTGATGTTCTTACCTAATATTATTATCCTATATATTGGTTTGGCACTACTAGAGACCACAGGTTATATGAGCCGTGTTGCCTTTATGCTCGATGGTTTTTTCCATAAGTTTGGATTGCATGGCAAGAGTTTTATTCCTTTGGTTACAGGATTTGGTTGTACGGTTCCTGCCTATATGTCTACACGAACACTCAAAAGTGAAAAAGATAGGCTGATTACACTTTTTATCCTTGGGTTTATGTCTTGTGGGGCAAAACTACCTGTCTATGTTCTCTTTGCAGGGGCATTTTTTGGACCAGAAGAGGCAGGAAATATTCTCTTTATTATCTATATAGCAGGGGCAATGCTTGGTCTTGTTATGGCAAAAATACTGAGAATCTTTGTCTTCAAAGGCGAAGATGAGCCGTTTGTTATGGAGATGCCAAAGTATCGTATGCCATCACTGGCGTTGATATGGCATACAGTTTATAGTAAGGCGATGGGTTATCTAAAAAAAGCAGGTACATTTATTTTGGCTGCTTCTATACTTATTTGGTTTGCTTCTGCTTACCCAAAACAGCCACTTCTTGGTGCAGAGTATGAGACGAAAATAGAACAAGCATCAGGTGATGAGGTAAAAATATCAACACTGCAAAATGAGTTAAAATTGAAAGAGTTAGAGGCTAGTTATTTGGGACAACTTGGTAAAGTATCAGAGCCTTTCTTTGCTCCACTTGGATTTGACTGGAAGATGGCAGTGGCACTGGAGACTGGACTAGCAGCTAAAGAGGTTGTGGTCTCGACTCTTGGTGTTCTCTATGCTGTGGGTGATGATGTTGATGAGGGAAGTGCTTCACTTATCCGTGAACTAAAAGCGAATGTTTCGTTTGCTTCTGCGATGGCATTTATCGTCTTTGTGATGATTTATCTGCCTTGTTTGGCAGCGTCGATGGTATTTGCCAAAGAGGCTGGTGGGTATAGGTATCTCTTTTATCTGTTTATCTTTACCACAACTGTAGCTTGGGTCTTGTCGTTTATTACCTATCGGATATTGGTTTAATTTTAAAGCAATTATAGCTCACCTACCTAGTTAGAATAGGCAGAAAAGTCTCTTCTGATTAGGTGAGTGGTATAATACCCTAAGGAAAACAAACATTTTTTTTAAAGTCTGATTTTTTCTTAATCATCAAAAATGATAACTAATACCAACTTCAATACCATTAGTAACAGCCGTAGTCAAATAATCTGTACTCTCATAACCATAATAGCTATATGTAGCTACATCAGAAACAGAATTAACTAAAGCACGACGGAATAGACCAACAGTTGTATCTATATTTTTATTTATCCTATAATGTACTCCTCCAGATAAAGCTAACTCTATAACTGTACCATCATCATAAGCAAGATATTTTGAAGAAGAGTTACCAACACCTATACCCAATGAGATATAAGGTAGAATGGATTCTTTAGACATAGAGGATAATCCCCACTCATAATTAAAACCAATTGTAGATGTTTTAAATAGCTCACCTACTATCTCAATATTATCTTTTTTGAGATAGAACTCTGTTCTATTATCATTATTTTTTTGATAACCAAATTTAAGCATGAAAGGAGAACTATCTACATCTTTAGTAGATTTATATGTGGTGTAATCATTCTCTACTTCAACCTCTCCTCCAAAATTTATCAATCCTATGTTGGTACCTATATACCACGATCCTGCTTCTATAGTAGTTGTTGCCAAGGCTAAAGCCAAAATGGTTGAACTTGTAATTTTTTTCATAATATTCCTTTTTGTTTTTTGTTCTGTTTATATATACGAATGACGAAATTTAAATTCCCCAAGAGTTCGGATTATGCTTAATCTTATTATTTGTTTCATAACCTCTCCTTTCTAAAAAGCTCGAATAACAGCATCTTGAATATCCTCTAAAATCAACTTATTATTGGTTATTTTTGAGCTATAGCTATTGGTTGCTCTATTTAATCCTACAACACATGTGGGTTCATCTCTATAAC
>NZ_JAACKB010000339.1 GCF_010892395.1 Sulfurovum sp. bin170 | reverse complement strand
TATATGCAATTTGCATTTTCGGAATCGGCGTGTTTACACCCGAACTATTTGGTTCAAAAAAAGCTTAATTCATTGGCATTGGACTTTAGTCCCGAATATGACGAGGTTAAAGCCATCGTTTCCTAGTTTTGCAAGAAGTCTAGTATAATTATAGTTGTTTTTAGTTTAGAAAGATATGAGAAGAAGTCTAAGTGATAAAGGAGTAGGAGGGGGGAGTTTGTTATCAACAATATTAACAACTTCATATCATAAAGTGAAGGAGAACAAGGAGTTAAATTCTCTCTTCACATCTTTCGTATTCTTATTATAGGGGCTTTATATAAACCGATGAACAATCAAAAATTAACAGTTAGTTAATGTGAAATATTTTCAAAGCTCTCTCCAAGTCATCAGGTGTATCGATTCCAAAACTATCTGTTTCAACTCTGACCATTGCTATCTCATAACCATGATACAAGGCTCGTAACTGCTCTAGCTTCTCTATATCTTCTAATGGAGAGGCTTCAAGTTCACAAAACTTTGCCAAAGATTTTTTGGTAAAACCATAAATCCCAATATGCCCTTTGTACTCATCAAAATGGTGGTCTCTAGGGTAGGGAACTTTTGCACGAGAGAAGTATAGAGCCTCACCGTGGTCATCTGTTACCACTTTTACGATGTTGGGGTCATCAGCCTCTGGGTTGTTTATCCGTTTGTAACAAGAGTTCATCATAATAGACTCATTTGAGGCATTCTTTTTTGTCAAATCAAATACTGCTCTAACAACCTCCTCTTCTATAAACGGTTCATCTCCTTGCACATTTATAATTATCTCATTATCAGTCAAATTTAGCTTTTGGGAAGCTTCATATATACGGTCTGTGCCTGATAGATGCTCGGTTGAGGTGATAACTGCTTGGATATTATACTCTTTTGCTATATCCACAACATCTTGCGAGTCTGTGGCGATGGCTACTTTGTCAATGGATTCGACAGCCTTTGCTGTGCGAATTACCATTGGTATTCCATTTATGTCTGCTAAGACTTTATTTGGAAAACGACTTGAGCCTATTCGTGCTGGGATTATTATCATTATGCCATTAACTCTTGTAGAGACTCTTTAGCAGATTTAATCGCCTCCTCTATCATCTCATCTGTAGTAGCCACAGAGATAAATCCAGTCTCATAAGATGAACAAGCTAGATAGACACCTTTTGCTAACATTTTTCCATGAAATTTTCCAAATAGCTCTGAATCATTCCCTAGTGCATCATCAAAGTTTTTAACAGGTTCAGGAGAGAAGAAGAATCCAAACATAGAGCCTCTAACATCTGTAACCATTGGAACACCAACAGCATCAGAAGCCTCTTTAAAACCTTCCATTAATCTTTTTGCTCTCTTCTCTAGTGTAGCATAAATTTCAGGATTTGCTTTTAGTTTCTCTATACTCGCAAGACCTGCTGCCATCGCAATTGGGTTACCAGAGAGTGTCCCTGCTTGGTATATTGGACCTTCAGGTGAGAGTTGAGACATAATCTCTTTTGATGCACCAAATGCCCCCACTGGCATACCTGCTCCGATTACTTTTCCAAGTGTTAGAATGTCAGGTCGTACAGCCGTAATTCCTTGGGCTCCATAAAGTGAAGCTCTAAATCCACTCATAACTTCATCAAAAATCAGTAAAGCCCCATGCTCATCACAAAGTTCTCTTAACTCCTGCAAAAACTTCTCATCAGCAGGAATGAGACCCATATTTCCAGCAATTGGCTCTATAATGATAGAAGATACACCCTCTTTGCTATCTGCAAAACACTTTTGTACACTCTCTATATCATTATATGTAGCAAGAAGCGTATGTTTTGTCAAATCAGCAGGAACACCTGGACTCGATGGATTTCCAAATGTTGCCATTCCTGAACCTGCTTGGACTAGTAGTGAGTCTGCGTGACCGTGGTAGCAACCTGTGAATTTGATAAAATCATCTCTCTTTGTATATCCTCTTGCAAGACGAATTGCAGACATTACAGCCTCTGTTCCTGAACTTACAAAACGAACTTTGTCGATAGTGTCAAACATCTCAACAACCTCTTTTGCGAGTTTTGTCTCTGTCTCTGTGGGTGCTCCAAAACTAAGACCATTTTTAACAGCAGAGATAACAGCCTCTTCTACATCACTATCAGCATGACCCAAGATAAGTGGACCCCAACTCTGCACAAAGTCAATATATCTGTTTCCATCTATGTCTATAAGATGTCCACCTTCACCTTTTGCCATAAATGGAGGTGTGCCACCAACGCTCGAAAATGCTCTAACTGGGGAGTCAACACCACCAGGGATGACCTCGTATGCCTCTTTGAATGCCACTTCACTTTTACTATAATTCATTATTAAATATATCCTTTTTTAAAATTTTTTGATTATACTATCTTTCTTGTTTTAAATTTCTTGATAAGGAGTAGTTGTGAGGATATTGTTTGCATTTGTTATAACTGTTTTTATATATAGTTTGTTGATATGGCTCTATTTTAGCAGTTTTCAAAAGATAAAGTTACATAAAAAACAATCTTTTGATAATATTATAAAGATAGCCGTAGTAAATATTCCTCTTCCAAAAAAAGAGAAGATAGCAAAAGTAGATAAGATAGTAAAAAAAGAGAGTAAAAAAATATTAGATGATAAAAAACTGAAAAAAGATAATAAAAAGAGAATAATAAAGAAAAAAATCAAAAAGAGAGAGCCAAAAGCTAAAAATAAAAAAAAACCTCACATCTCTAAAG
>NZ_JAACKB010000005.1 GCF_010892395.1 Sulfurovum sp. bin170 | reverse complement strand
TTATTGCAGTCCAGATAGTAAAAGCTATTAAAAAAGGTAAAAGTCCTACTATTATTACGATTATATCCATAAATAGAGGAGCTCGTGTACCTAAAAAACCTGCTTCAAACATATACTCCATTTAAATCCTTTCTAAAAAATCTTATTATACATCTTTCAAAACTAGGAACCGATGGCTTTAGTCTCGTTATATTCGGGACTAAAGTCTCCGATTCCAAATGAGTTTTGCAAGAAGTCTATTAATAAACTGTTAACTTTTGGATAGCAGTATAGCATAACTTTATTATAACTTAATAAAAAGAATTTAGACTAATATTTTAAACAAAAAACATTAACATATAACAACACTCTTTATCTCTGTAAACTCCTCCAATGCCCATTTTGGTCCCTCTCTTCCAATTCCAGAGAGTTTAGAACCACCATAGGGCTGAACATCAAAACGGAGTGTTGGAATATCATTAATAACCACACCTCCACACTCTGCATCCTCTATAAATCGTTGTGTCAATTTCAGGTCATTGGTGAAGATAGAGAACTGTAGACCATAAGGGGAGTCATTCATCTTTACAATCGCCTCTTCATAGCAGCTCACTTTGACGAGACTTACAATAGGAGCAAAAACCTCTTCACATACTATCTTCATCTCATCCGTTACATCAGCCATGACAGTTGGTGCAAAACTTCCATCTATAACCACACCACCGGCCATAAGCCTTGCACCCTCATCTATAGCAGAGTTAACCCACTCCTTTGCCCTATCTAATGACTCATCATCTATTAGAGGTCCCATAAAAGTATCCTCTTCATATGGAGAACCTACTTTTAACTCCTTGCTCTCCTTCGAAATCGACTCAGCAAATGAGTCATATACATCCTCATGAACATATATTCTCTGTAACGAGATACATACTTGACCAGAGTTTACAAATGCCCCAAAGGTACATCTTTTTGCTGACATACAAACATCAGCACTCTTATCAATAAATGTCGCTGCATTCCCACCAAGCTCCAAACTCACCTTTTTTATCCCTGCCTGTTGAGTAATAATGTTACCAACAGGAACAGAACCTGTAAAAGATAGCACTCTTGGAATGTCACTTTTTACCAAAGTACTACCAACGGCTACATCTCCATAGACCACAGAGAGTGCATCTTTTATAGCATACTCCGAGTTATTAAATAGTTTTGCCAATTTATAGGCTGTAAGTGGTGCTTCTGGTGTTGGTTTTAACACAACTGCATTACCTGCACCCAATGCAGGAGCAATCTTATGAGCCACAAGGTTTAGAGGAAAATTAAAAGGGGTAATACAAGCAACAACACCCACTGGAACACGAGTGAAATAGGCGATGGTTTTCTTGCCACTAGGGGCTATATCCGTAGGAATCGTCTCACCATGAAGAGCCACCAACTCTTTTGCGGTAAGCTCAATGGTCTCGATACATCTATCAACCTCTACTCTTGCAAATGCTAAAGGTTTTGCTACCTCATGAACTATAGTTAACGCCATATCCTCACGATATTTTCTTAGACTATTAGCTACATCCTCTAACCATGCAACTCTTTGGTGGAGAGGAGATTTAGCCGTCTGAATGGATGCCACTTTAGCAATTTTCAATGCTTTTTGAGTATCTTCTACAGAGCATACAGGAGCCTTGCTAACCACATCTCCACTATATGGACTTTTTCGTTCACTATTGGACTCTCTGGTCTCTTCAGCACTTCCCATAAAAACTTTTGCATCATGAATCTCATGACTACTTTCGAATATTCCAAACATAATAGTACCTTTTTGGGGTGATTATAACTAATAGAGATTAAAATATGAGTAAATTATAGGAGTATCGTAGGGGTCAACCCAAGTGTTGACCCATTAAGTAGTATAGAGATTACTATTTTAATTTTAGTTCGTCAGCTATTGCTGTGATTGCTGCTTCATCAAGTTTAGCCACTTGACCTTTCATCATACCTTTCATTGCTCCACCGTAAGAGCCATCTTTATAGCCTTTCATTGCTGCAATGAAATCTGCTTTACTCATATCTTTAACCACTTTAGATTTACCCAGTGCCTTTTTCTCAAAGTCTGCTCCGTGACACCCTTTACAAGCTGCTGTATTTGCAAATAGTGCTGGTGTCATTAGTGCTGTTACTGCTACGATTTTTATGATTTTGTTCATTTTTATCCTTTTATTGTGTTTTTTTAATTTACAGTTGAATTATAAAAACATTTCGTGTAATAATCGTGTTTTTTTCATTAAAATATATTAAAAAATAGTTAATTATGGTAGTTTTTTTATGAAGAAGAGGTCTCAAAGCAGAGACCTCTATAGGGGATTTTATAGATGGAACCGATGGCTTTAGCCTCGTCATGTTCGGGACTGAAGTCTCCGATTCCAAATAAGTTTTGAAAGATGTTTACTTAGCAATAGCTCCTGCCATAGCTTCAATAGCTGCATCATCTAGTGTTGCCACTTGACCTTTCATAAGACCTTTCATCGCTCCACCATATGAACCATCTTTATAACCTTTAAGTGCAGCTACAATATCATCTTTGCTCATCTCAGAGACAACTTTTGATTTACCCATAGCTGCCTTCTCAAAGTTAGCTCCATGACACCCTTTACATGCTCCAAGATTAACCTCTGCTGTAGGTGCTTCGGCTTTCTCTTCTGCTACTGGTGCGACAGCTTCTACAGGCTCTTCTGTCTTAGCTGGAGCCTCTTCTGCTTTTGGCTCCTCAGCAGGTGCTGCTGTCTCTTCTGCTACTGGTGCTTCTGTCTTCTCCGCTTCTACAGGAGCCTCTGTTTCTGCTGGTGTTTCTGCTTTAGCCTCCTCTTTTGCAGGAGCCTCTTTTTTAACCTCTACCTTTTCCACATCACCATTTGCTACTCTTTGTGATGCACCTGTTTCTGAATCAAAGCATCCTCCTAAAAGTAATGCGGACAATGTAGCCGCAAGTAAAAACTCTTTTCTTCTAATCATTTCTTTATCCTTTGAATTGTTTTATCTTCTATGATATTAATATTTAGCTTATTATCTCTTTATAGGAGTAATTTTCTCTTATTATAAATATAACTCTGTTACTAAAATCGCTTTTTAAGGTCACCATTATAGACAACTGTTCTTGGGTCTACATTTTCTCTGGTTAATATCTCAGGAACAAGACTCTGTGCTTCTAGTTTTTTGAACTCCTCATCAAGTTGATCCTCTTGATAGGTCATCATCATATCCGCAGCAATAACATGGTCAAAACATTGAATATCAACAAGTTTTTCTATATCCTCTTCAACATCTTTACCCTCAACCGTTACGATTATTTTCCCCTTTGGGTCATGCAGATGATACTCACATATATCTGAATTCTCTTTGATAATTGCTATTACTTTTTCTACATTCTCTGGTAGTGTCTGCACTACGATACTTGAAATGTTCATTTTAACGCTCCTTTAAATTTATGGGGTCTAGTGTAGAGACAAGGCATGCCTTGTCTCTACGAAACACCCTAAAGTTCCCAATAGTTGATATGGTTATCATCACTAGCTGTAAACAGCTCCTCTTCATTGATAAACAGAATATTGCTGATGGTTGCTTTATGTGAACCTAACTTATAGAGGTCAGATTTACTGCTTGTATTGAACAAAATCACATTATTATGCTCATCAGCAGCAAATCCACCTATCTCTCCACTAGGACTCAAACCTGTACTATAGATTAAAAAACTTCCATCTTTATAGTAGGCTTTTCGTCCATCTTTAGAATAAACAGCACAGCGTCTATCTTGTCCTGCTGTTATCATCATACCATTTTTATAGTCAACTTGAAAGACATTATCAACATTTTGCCCTTTGAACTCTTTTAGAACCTTACCATCTTTGACACCAATCAACCTAAGCTCACCACTCTCATCCACCAAAAGCACCTCATCTTTGTTCTCGTTAAGAGCAAAGTTAGAAAATTTTGAAGCGGTTATCTGCTCTCTATAGAGCTGTTTAGAATTTTTAATATCATATAGGATAAGCTCATTACTAAGCATAGCAATAAGTAGCGTATCTCTGTCTATAAACTTTGCTTTAGCAATAGTGTAAGATTTAGCTACAGATATGACCTCTGTAAGATTATCATCAGCATAGATATGAACTCGTCTATACCCCATCTTCCCCTGTGAGGCTATCATGATTTTTCCATCTACAATATCCACCGAATAGACTTTTGAAGCGACATCATCACCTGCAAAATCTTTTATATTGGGAACTTTGATGGTTTTTATGAGTTTCTGCTCTTTGGTGTCGTATATGTCAACAGCACCCTCTACTGTAGCGGAGTAGAGTTTGGCATCTTTGTAGACCAAATCAGTTACTCCTCCACTACCCTCATAGACAAACGATGGCTTTAAATCTTTGGCATTTAATTGTATAAACAGTAAAAATATTATTAATAAACGCATTTTTTTCCTTTATGAAATCAATCTCGTTCCCATCCGTCCTCGGTGGGAATGCATACGAGAATCTATATTTAATTATACCCAAATTCGCATATACACTCCCACCGAGACGGTAGGAGCGAGGGCAACCTACGCGATACCTTTAATGGTAATTGCATTTGTAGGACACCGATAAACACAAAACCCACAAGAGGTACACCTATCTTGGTTTATCGTCGGTCTAAACATACCTAAAAAGTCAATGGCATTGTCAATACACGGCTCTTTACAAGAAAAGCACATGGTCTGATTCCAACTTAAACATTTAAGTATATCTATCTCTATCAATGCGTCAATATTACGCATTTTATCAATTTGCAAGACATCTGCCACACAAACCTCTGCACACTCATCACAAAATGTACAACCAGTAGGAGTGGTCAAATCGAGCTTGGGTGTACCATCATCCATGATAATGATAATATCCTCATCACAAACAGCAGCACACTTTTTATCTTCACACTCTACGCAGAGAGAAAAAGCCTCTAGCTCTGCATAGTATGGTGGTCTAATAATGCTCTCTTTAACCTCTCGTTTATTAGTAAACGAGGAGGTAAAAGAGTTAAATAACTCTCTTCTCTCCATACTTTTTAGTGACCTTCGTCTAGACTACCAGCAGCAGAGTTTGCATTTGCTTTATCAGCATCTGTTACTGCATTATTCTCTAAACCATTGGTTGCCAAGTCATCATTCATATGCTCATACCATGAAGATGCCGTTGCACCATCTTTTGATGAGAATTCAGCTTGGAAAGTGTTCTCAACTGCCAATTTACCTGATGATTGAGGAGCGTGACACTGTGTACAGCTAAATCTAGCCATAGACAACTTAGTACTTGCTTCAGAGATAGCTACTTCATTTTTCTGGTTATCAATCGCTTTGGTAAAATCCTTACCATCAAAGTTATGCTTTGGTCTAAAGTTAACAAAGTGTGACTTTGGAAT
>NZ_JAACKB010000004.1 GCF_010892395.1 Sulfurovum sp. bin170 | reverse complement strand
CGGTGTCGATTTCATTTCTACTGCAACCTCTGGCATGTGACAACCTATACAAGCGTTGTTTGCTGTTGTAATTGGAAGCAGACCCTCTACTGAGTGTGGTATCATTGGTGGTGCATCTTGGAACGCTCTCTCAATTCTGGTAGATGTTCCAGGTGCTTTGTCACTATATTGTGTCTTTGCAGCAACCATATCTGATTCTGAAAATGCGTCACCTTTTCTTAGACTCAGCTCTTTTGAACTCTCATTACTTATTGTTCCACCAGCAGCACACCCCAAAGAAATTAGGGCAGCCATAGAACAAGCAATTATAATACTCTTTCTAATCATTTTCTCTCCTTTGTATTAAAAATTTCTTCTTAGAAATGAGCAAAGCCCATCTCTAATTCATCTCACTAAAGCTTCGTCTATCGCCTCAGTTTTGGAGGGTAGCCAAAAAGGACTACCCCTACGATTTTTTAGCAAAATTACGAATGCTAAAGTTGAGAGCATCATCATCACAAACATCGATACATCTACCACAATTGGTACACTCTCCATCTGTCACCATAATACTCTCTTTGTTTATCATATGTAACACATGATTTTCAGGACACACAACCTTACACTTCATACAAGCAGTACAAGCTTCATGGTCATGCTCAACCCTTATCAAACTAGTTTTTCCGATGAGTGAATAACTCGCACCCAAAGGACATAAGTGACCACACCAACCATTTTTGACCCCAAAGAGGTCAAAGAGGAAGATAGCCAAAATCACCGAAATCCCTGCACCAAATCCAAAGATAATACCTCTTTGCATAATAGTTATAGGACTCAATACCTCAAACGCAGCAATACCAACCACAGCAGAGACGATAAGACCCAGTATCATTATCCAATACCGAGCATTTCGTTTTATAAATCTGTAGTTGACCTCTTCTTTGTCAAGGTTAAGCTTTCGTCTTAGCCAATTGGCTAAATCTGTCACCATATTGATAGGACAGACCCAAGAACAGAAAGCTCTTCCACCTACAACCATATAGAAGAGTATAATAATCGCCGCACCCAAAAGCACATCAGCACCCAAAACAAACCCAGTTGCCAACACTTGAAGTGTGGTATAAGGGTCTGCTAAAGGAATCGCTCCCATAAGAACAGAGGATCCAAATGTTCCAGCCAACATCTTCCAACCATAAGCGTTTGCTCCAAAATACAAAAACAGAATAATAACCTGTGTCACTCTTCTAAGGAATAGATATTTAATATTTTTCATTAGTATAAATCTCCTGAGTTAAGGTAACCCTCTGCACTTCCCTTTTTGGAAAGTTCAGTGATAGTCTCTTCTGCTACTGCATTCTCGATACGCTTCTCGTCTTCTTTATCCCAACCTTTGACATAATGGTCACCTGCTTTACCTTTTGATACCTCGTTTGGAAGTATAAATATAGCAGGTTTCTCTGTCACACAAGCAATCTCACAAAGACCACAACCAGTACAAGCGTTATCATGAACGATAGGCAACATAAATGTATGTTTTCCTGTTCGCTCATTTCTACTCATCTCAATGGTTATCGCCTCCCCCAAAAGTGGACATGCCCGATAACACGCATCGCACTGAATCCCCCAAAAGGCGATACATGACTCTTTATGAACGACTGCTAGACCCATTCTTGATAGATTAATATCAAGCTCACCTGCCTCATTTGAGACAGATGCTTGGTCTAAAGCTCCAGATGGACAGACAGGAACACAAGGAATATCCTCGCACATATAGCACGGAACCTCTGTAGGGATAAAAAATGGTGTACCAATCAACTTATGGTCACCACCTTTTGCCATTTTCAGTGTTCCTGCTTTTGCTTCTCCTGTTATCTTATCTATATTGGTATCTCTGTTTTGACACGCCTCAGCACACAACCCACATTTTATACAGGCAGTCAAGAAGTCAGACTCCTTAATCGCCCCAGGGGGTCGCAGTACCAATGGTGATGCTTTTACCTCATCTGCATAGCCACTCCACAACAATCCACCAAGAGCCGTTAAGCCAACACTTTGAAGGGTTGTTGCGAAAAATTTCCGTCTATCGTTGTTGTTGGAGTTAGCCATCTATTTACGCCTTAGTAATCTTAACTGCACACTTTTTGTAGTCAGTCTGTTTAGACATCGGACAAGTAGCATCAAGACATACTTTGTTGATAAACACTTTCTCATCAAACCAAGGTACAAACACAAGTCCTCTAGCAGGTCTATTTCGCCCTCTAGTCTCAACTCTAGCTTTTACTTTACCTCTTCTTGACTCAATCCAACATAAACCACCCTGCTTAAGACCTTTTGCCTTAGCATCTTTTGGATTCATATAACATAGTGCTTCAGGAACCGCTCTATATAGCTCTGGAACTCTCATTGTCATAGTACCTGAATGCCAATGCTCTAGTACACGACCTGTACATAACCATAGGTCATAATTTGCATCTGGCATCTCTGGTGGATCCATATATGGTCTAGCAAAGATTTTTGCTCTATTTGGAAGAGCTTTTTTACCAAGCTTCTTATCTGGACCCATTAGGTTACCTTGGAGAAGTTTTTTCGCCAATGTTCCGTAGAACGCGTGTGAGTTACCTGACTCTTTTGTAGCTTTCGCTGCATATGGGTCATATTTTGCGTTAAATCTCCACTGTGTCTCTTTACCATCAACAACTGGCCACTTAAGTCCTCTAACCTTATGATACATATCAAACGGAGCAAGGTCATGTCCATGTCCTCTTGTAAACGCTGCGTACTCTTCAAACAGATATTTGTGGATGAAGAATCCATAACCTTTCCACTCTTTACCATCTGAACCGATTACTTTTCTGCTATCTCCAAGAGACTCAGTATCATCGTAACCTTTCTGGATAGGGTCAGTCATATCTTTTTTATAAGTGTGAGCTACTTTGTTATTGAAAAGAATATCAAACATTGTTGTATCTTCTGTATAACCCATCGCTTTTGCTTTACCAATTACATCTGCAAGTGGTTTTTTTCTTGGTCCTGATGGAGCTTTTTCACCCCAAAGGTCTTTGACTGTAAATCTTTTTGAGAACTCAATCCACTGCCATGTATCTGACATAGAGTCACCAACTGGAAGTACCTGCTGTCTCCAGTGCTGTGTTCTTCTCTCTGCATTTCCATATGCTCCCCACTTCTCATAAATCATCGCGGTTGGAAGTACAAGGTCAGAAACCATTGCCGAGATACCTGGGTAACCATCAGAACATACGATAAAGTTATCCATCTCTCTAGCTGCTTTAATCCAGTGAGTAGCTGACGCAGAATCTTGATAAGGGTTACAGACATTAATCCATGCAAACTTAACAAGTCCATCTTCGATGTCTCTGTGAATTTTCATAATGTGCTGTTTACCAACGCCATTAAGAGTTCCATCTGGAATCATCCATTTTTTCTCACAAATCGCTCTGTGTTTAGGATTCTTAACCATCATATCCGCAGGAAGTCTGTGTGTAAATGTACCAACTTCTCTAGCTGTACCACACGCACTTGGCTGACCTGTCAATGAGAACGCACCGTTACCTGGCTTAGCTTGTTTGTTAAGTAGGAAGTGAACATTGTACGAAAGTGTATTTACCCAAGTACCTCTTGTATGTTGATTCATACCCATTGTCCAGAAACTTACAACTTTTCTATCTTTTTCAATATAGAGGTCTGCTAGTTGTTGAAGTTTCTTTTTGAATACTTCGATATCCTCATCTGGGTCACCTTTTACAATCTTAGCTGTATACTCCAATGTATATGGCTCCAGAGATTTTTTGTAATCCTCATAAGAGATATGCCAGTGCTTAAGCGTACCAGCTGTATGCTTCATCTCATCACCCTCTTTGTATCCATAAGGAGCCAATGCTGGTGCTTCTTTAGCAGAAACGATTGTCTTCATCTCTTTGTTGATGATTTCCATCTCAAGGTCAGTATATTTACCCTCTTTGATTGACTTCTCACCCGCTCGTCTCATACCATAACCGATATTAACAGGACCTGCTGTAAATACCATATGCTTATTAACAAAATCCCAATCGATACACTTCTCTTTTTCGTCTCTCATTACGATTTCTCTTGCAACATAGTTCCAAAGAGCCAAGTCAGTACTTGGAGAGAATAGAATCTCTGTATCAGCAATATCAGATGTTCTGTGTGTATAAGTTTGGATAGAGATAATTTTTACTCTCTCTGGGTCTGAAAGTTTTCTGTCAGTTACACGAGACCAGAGAATTGGGTGCATCTCTGCCATATTCGCACCCCACGAGATAACAGTATCTGTAAGCTCAATATCATCATAACATCCCGCTGGTTCATCAACACCAAATGTTTGATAGAAACCAACAACAGCAGAAGCCATACAGTGTCTAGCATTTGGGTCAATTGCGTTTGAACGGAATCCAGCTTTCATCATTTTTTGAGCTGCTACACCTTCCATAACTGTGTATTGACCTGATGCAAATACAGCAACACCCTCAGGACCAGCATGTTTTAGTGCCTTCTTTGCGTGTTTTTCCATCTCATCAAAAGCTCTTTCCCATGATACAGGTTTAAATTGACCTTGTTTATCATACTCACCTTTTGCATTTTGTCTTAGCAGTGGTTGCTTAAGTCTATCCGCACCATACATAATCTTCGCATTAAAGTAACCCTTAATACAGTTAAGACCTCTGTTTACTGGTGCTGCTGGGTCACCCTTAACAGCAACAATCTTGCCACCCTTAGTTGCCATCATAATACCACAACCAGTTCCACAGAACCTACATGCTGCTTTATCCCATCTCCAATCTTTTTGAGCCTCATTCGCTGACGCTTGTAGATTTGACGGAACAGCAATTCCAACTGCAGATGCAGCAGATGCTGCCGCTGCACTTTTTAGAAAATCTCTTCTATTCAAAGCCATACTTCTTCCTCCTAAAATTAGTTTGTCTGTTATCGTTTAGGTATTACCCCACACAGCAAATAGTTGCTTAGCTATTGACCTAGTGGAGCAATAAAAACATAACCACAAATTGATAATATCATAAAAAATATTGTGAAATACTTGATTAGTATCAATTAGCAAAACACTATTAATGGGTTTATTTATAGGCTTAAAGCCCCATTTAGTGGGAATAGGTGAACAAACTTCTACTGAAATTTTAAAAAATAAATTTAAAAATTCTACTCCAAGTTAGTCTGAAAAGGTACAGATAGAAACATCATAAAACACTTTACGATTAATTGTAAAATTTTAATATAAGCAGTAGTAAACAATTTCTAACCCTAATTTAGCTAAAATCCCCCCAAATATGCACGGAGCAAAACAGAAGATGAATAAAGCAAAATATATATGGATGAATGGTGAGATGACACCTTGGGATAATGCCAAGGTTCATGTACTCACCCACACACTACACTATGGAAATGGTGCGATAGAGGGTACAAAAGCCTACAAGACAGTAGATGGACGATGTGCTATCTTTAAATTACAAGAGCATACGCAGAGGCTTTTAAACTCTGCAAAGATGACGCTACTAGATGTACCTTATACTATAGAGGAGCTAAATGAGGCACAGATAAAACTATTGCAAGATAATGAGCTATTTGATGGTGCTTACATTAGACCACTGGTATATCTTGGTTACGGAGTTATGGGACTCTATCATAAAGCTGCACCAGTAGAGGTCTCTATCTCTGCTTGGGAGTGGGGAGCTTATCTAGGTGAGGAGGGGCTAAACAAAGGTGTTAGAGTAAAGATAGCATCAATGACCAGAACACCAAACACCTCTGGAATGGGAAAAGCAAAAGCCGTAGCCAACTACCTCAACTCTCAAATGGCAAAGTTTGAAGCCGTAGAGGCAGGATATGATGAGGCACTTTTACGAGATGACCAAGGCTATATCGCAGAGGCGAGTGGTGCTTGTTTCTTCATAGTGAGAGATGGCGTTCTAATTTCACCACCAAATGATAACTCTTTGGAATCTATTACCCAACAGACTATTATAGACCTTGCTAATGATATGGGAATCAAAGTGATTAGACGACGAATCACTAGAGAGGAGATTTATATCTCTGATGAGGCGTTCTTCACAGGAACAGCAGCCGAAGTGACCCCTATTCGTGAAGTTGATGCACGGATTATTGGAAAAGGGTGTCGTGGAGAGATTACAGAAAAATTACAATCAGCCTATTTTGATGTGGTAGCAGGTAAAAACCCTGACTATATCCAACATCTAACATATATAAACTAAGGAGAGACAATGCCAGCAGATATGAATGACTATTTTAAAAAGAAACAACCAAGTAGTGGTGGTGGAAACAATAACAAAACACCTAATATGAAAAAAACACCCAGTGGTGGCAATGGTGGTGGAGGAAGACAGGCTCCATCATGGCTCTTTATCGTTCTAGCCATAATAGCCGCTCTCGTTTTCCTAAAACCATTTACCATTATCAACTCTGGTGAGGTTGGGATTAAAGTAAGAACAGGTAAATTTAATGAGACACCACTCAACGCAGGTCTTCACTTCTATATCCCTATCTTGGAGAGAATCATCCCTGTGAACACTAGAATGAGACTTATCACTTATAGCAATCAGGCTAGCTCCACGATTGGAGATGACTACTCCTCTGCTCTTAGCAAAGGTGGGTTTGAAGGTGGACTCAAAAGAAACCCTGCTATCCAAGTACTAGACAAAAGAGGTCTAACGGTCAATATAGATATTGCTGTTCAGTATCAACTTCGAGCAGAGACAGCTCCAAAAACCATCGAAAAGTGGGGTTCAAGTTGGGAAGAGAAGATTATCAACTCAAAAGTAAGAGAGGTGGTAAGGGATGTAGTAGGTCAATATACAGCTGAAAAACTTCCTGAGATGAGAAACGAGATAGCAACGGCGATTCAAACCAAAGTAGCACAGAAGATAGATGCACTGGGTGACCAGCCTGTAGTCCTCTCAGCCGTTGAGCTTAGAAACATTGTTCTTCCTGCCAAGATTCGAGAGAAAATTGAACAACTCCAAGCAGAGAAGCAGAATGTCAATATTGCTGAACAGCAAAAAGAGAAAGCCAAACAAGAGGCTCAAAGAAATGCAGAGATTGCAAGAGGTGAGGCTGAAAGAAACAGAATCGTAGCACAAGGTCAAGCTGATAAGATTAGAATTGAGGCAGAGGAGCAGGCAAAAGCCAATAGTCTTATCTCAGCTTCACTTACACCTCAACTACTTCAACTAGAGCAGATTAAGACTCAAATGCACTTTAATGAAGCACTTAGAGTTAACAAAGATGCCCAAATTTTCTTAACCCCTGGTGGAGCAGTACCCAATATTTGGGTTGATGCCAAAGGTAAAGAGCAGAAAGCAATTTCAGCAGAACAATAATGGTAGGGTGCGATTGCTATCGCACCTATTGAATATTTAAATTTTCACCTCGTTCCCATCCGTCCTCGGTGGGAATGAATACGAGAACTACAATCAAATTGAACTCACAACTCTCATATACACTCCCACGCAGGAGCGATGGGAGCGAGTTCAATTTTTATTTGGTGCGATAGCAATCGCACCCTACGGAGAACCATACAATGCAAATCAATTGGCAAAAAAACCCCCTAATCCCAGCACTAGCCCAAGACCATGAGACAGGTCAAGTCCTAATGTTAGCCTACATGAACGAAGAGGCATACAACCTAACCCTAAGCACAGGTTACGCACACTATTTTAGCCGAAGCCGACAACGACTTTGGAAAAAAGGCGAAAGCTCAAACCACACCCAAGAGATAAAAGATATACTCCTTGATTGTGATGCCGACACAGTCGTACTCAAAATCAAACAAAATGGTGTCGCCTGTCATACAGGAACCAAAAGCTGTTTCTTTACCTCTGTACTACAAGAGAAAGTGATACTAGAACAGGAGATAGATACAGATAGTATCTATGGTGTAGTCGATACACTATACCACACTATTTTAGAGAGAAAAAACAGCTCTACTACAGAGAAGTCTTGGACTAAAAAATTACTAGCCGATAAAGAGTTAATGCTCTCAAAAATTCGTGAAGAGGCAGATGAAGTCTGTGTAGCGATAGACAAAGAGAGTGATGAACAGGTAATTTATGAATCTGCTGATTTGCTCTATCATACACTAGTTGGATTGGGATATAGAGATATTACGCCTGATAGAGTCAAACAAGAGTTAGAAAAAAGATTCGGAACATCAGGAATTGAGGAGAAAAAAAGCCGCTCGTAGGGTGCGATTGCCATCGCACCGATATATTCAATGGCAATGAAATAAGCTTTTTTTTGAACCAACTAGTTCGGGTGTAAACACGCCGATTCCGAAAATGCAGATTGCATATAAGGAAACGATGGCTTCAGCCTCGCTAATTCATTGCCATCGCACCGATATATTATCGAATCATAGAATCAGGAGGGATAGGCTCTCCCCAATCCATATCATTAATCACATACTCAGAGACAACATTTCCACCGATAATATGCTCATCAATAATTCTATCTATCTTCTCTTTGGTCAACTCAACATACATCGTATGCCCTGGTTCTACCAAAATAACTGGTCCTTGCTGACAACGATTGAGACAAGAGGTCTGAATCGGTGAAACCGTTGCAATAATCCCTTTCATCATGAGTGATTGCGAGAGATGTTGCATGAGTTGTTGTGACTCTGGATTGGTTTGGCTGACACAGCTTGGTTTTGGCATCCCTGGAGGTGCTGACTGTTGACACTTAAATATATAAAATGCTGGTTGTGGTATTCCCATCATGGTTGAAATCCTTTGATAATTAATTAGGAGTATTTTACTCTTAGTTAAAAAAGAGAGAGCTTAATCTCTCCATTTATTAATATAAGTATGGTGTAACTGCCCTAAAGCTTATGCCATCTGTTCCATCATTATCAGTTGATGCTCCAGATATTCCCTGTCTAATATCTAAACCACCTCCACCTCTTACAACAACAGCATAAGGGTCTGATTCTATCCCAATACCACTTCC
>NZ_JAACKB010000338.1 GCF_010892395.1 Sulfurovum sp. bin170 | reverse complement strand
TCAAAAAAAGGAACAGAAAATGAAAAAAACAATTATTTCACTACTAACACTGTTTACATTTGCCAGTGCTACTGATGGATGTATCTTGGAGCAATCAGATGATATAAATGTGACATGGAAGGCTTATAAAACATTGGCAAAGCTTGGTGTAAGTGGTCAATTTACAGGGGTTAATCATACTCCAAATAAAAAATCAGGAAAAAACTTCAAAGAGATATTTGTTGGTTCGATGGTGAATATAGATGTGAGCAAGATAGATACTGGTGATGCATCAAGGGACAAGACTTTGGTTAAGTGGTTTTTCTCTAAGTTATATGGGGAGACGATTGAGGGTAAGATTGTAGATATTGAGGAGAATAAGCGAGTTGATAAAGGTGCTAGAACAGGTGTTATTGATGTGAAGATAACGATGAATAAGAAGACACTGATTGTACCGATGTCATATCACTATAATAAAGGTGATTTCAGAGCTACTGGAACTATAGACCTATTTGATTTTGCAGGGAGCAACGCACTAGCTAGTCTCAATAAGAGCTGTTATGACCTACATGAAGGCAAAACTTGGAATGATGTGACTATTGAGTTTAGAACCAATATCAAAGCTACTCTTTGTGATGTAAAGATAAAGAAGTAGATGAAGTCTAAAAAAATAGTCTCTTAAGTCTCTGAAAAAAAGAGAGTTGCTTCTCTTTTTTCTCTATCTTTTTTACCTTTTTCTCATCTTCACAAAGATTTTCAATATAGGCTTTGGCTGCTTTTATCTTATGAGGTGTAAAATCAATCTGCATCTAAAATCCTCTCTATCTCATACATGGCATCCTCATTTTTGAGTCTAAACTTGACCTCTATTCTTCTTGAAGCATCTTTGTCTTCAACGCCATTAATTTTGATTGCATCAAGATAGGAGCGACCACTTGCTACTAGTTTTGTTTTGATATTATTCTTTTTGATATAGTCCAGAGTTAGGAGATAGTTCATGACAGCGTAAGCTCTTTTTTGAGAGAGACTTAGGTTATAGAGGTATCCACCATCGCTATCGGTGTGACCCTCTATAATGATTTTATCAAGATGGTCAGATATATTTTTATTGCTGATTAGTGTATCTACATACTCTATAAAATTTGATTTGAGTTGGCTTTTTGAACTATCTTTGAGTTGTGCAGAGCCTTTATCAAATAGGATACTGGATGATAGTCGTAGAGAACCACTCTCTTTATCTATATTTATCTTGTTCCCCAGTGCTGATTTGAGTTCTGCTATAACTTTCAGTTTAATTCCAGTTAGAGATTTTATTTGTGCTTTTTGAGCTTGAAGTTTTGTCAATAGGTCATCATATTTTGTCTGTCTGTTATCTAGTGCTTTTAGTAGTTGTAGAAGTTTGGCATCATTTAGTTTTAGCTTCTCATCCTGTTTTGTTAGTGTGCTTGAGAGTACAAGAACCTTACCTTTGTACTCCTCTACTATATCATTTTGATACTCTATAGTGTTGGTATAGTCACTTGTTAGATTTTGCAGTAAGATAACCTTGTCAGAGTATCTATCTATTTTTGTATTTTGTGCCAAAAGAAGTTGATTGAGCTTCTCTATCTCATTTGACTTTAATGTTAAACTCTCTTTGGAGACTATAAGTGCCTGTTGACTTTCATTTAGTGCTTGTTTTCGTTTTGCCAAGAGATTTCGTAGTTTGTTAATCTCATAATCTTTTATATGAATGGTTTCTGATTTATCTTCTATATTTTCAGACTGCTCTTTGAGTATCTCCTCTTGTGTTTTGAGTGTATCTGATTGTACCTCTAGTGTGGACTCCTTCTCTTTTAGAGAATCTTTTAGGATTGAGGATTTGACAATAATCGCACCAATAAGTAGGATAAAGACAAAAAGCAGACCTGCCATTAGGTCAGCATAAGATATCCAAAAGTTGCTATTTTCAGTTTGGCTACTCTGTTTAAACATTATCTCTATTGCCAATACTGTTAGAAATCTCTGTATGGTACCTAGAGACTGTATCTTGTAATACTCTATTTTGTTCACTTATACTTGTAGCAAAGTTCCCTAGTTTGATGATAATATCACCCAACTCATCATCTATTTTATGGAAAGTGATATTAAGAGAGTTCTCTAATGAGTTATCAAATTTATCTATGGAGTTATGAAGCTTGTCTGTAGTAAGTATAAACTTTCGAAGATTATCATCTATCTTCTGGGTTGCTGTTAGTGCGTTATTGGATTTGTGTACTTTTGAGATAGTCTCCTGTAAGTCAGTAGAGACCATCTTCATATGAGTAGTAATATTTGTAAAGTTTCTGTTGGTCTCATCTATAATAGTTTGAAAATTTTCCATATGTTGTTGATTTAGCATCTGTATAAACTCCAAGTTAAATGTCTCTTTTAGAGCATCTATCATCTTTGCATCTCTCATCTCATGTTGAGAGTGTTCATGTCGTTTGAGTTCACTATCTGTCCATATAAACTCACTGTATACATTTTGTAGATGATGTTTATCTTGGTCAGCTTTTGAGAGACCTCTCTTTTCAAAGTAGTTCCATAGGATAGAGAGAAAGATACCAAATATAGAGGCATAAAATGCTGTTCCAATACCACTAAGCAGAATCGAAATCTCACTATCTAGTGCAGAACTCTCTTGTATAGAAAAATCAGGCATAGATATAGCAATCGCTGTAAAAGTACCCAAGATACCGAGCATTGGGAAGAATGAGGGTGCAACAGAGGCAAAGTTGTCATTACGAAAGGTCTTGTAGTACTCAAGAATATAATCTTCTATATTGATTGTTGATTTGGTCTCATCACCAATAGTTAGGGAGTTACTTTTTATATTTTTCTGTAGCTGTTGCTGTAGATGGATATAACTTTTACGCATATTACATATAGCGTAGTTTGCATTATGTTGTATAAAAAGTAGATATATAAAATAGATTAGAGATATGATAATTAGTGAGTGCATATCAACTTTAAGTGATATTATTTTCATATAACCAAGGACAATACCTGTTAGAAATAGAGTTGGAAGTAGAGCAATTACTGCGTAATTT
>NZ_JAACKB010000337.1 GCF_010892395.1 Sulfurovum sp. bin170 | reverse complement strand
GGCACTGCCTTGTCCTAATAAATCAATAACAATATTCTTAATTCATTGGCATTGGACTTTAGTCCCGAATATGACGAGGCTAAAGCCATCGGTTCCTAGTTTTGTTTAAATATAGAGTTAAGTCTCCATCAGCTCAATAATAAAACTACAACCATCACTATCCGTAACAACACTAAGCTTCCCACCCATCTCATTTTCGATAATAGTTTTTGAGATATAAAGCCCAATTCCATCACTATCCTGTTTGGTACTAAAATATGGTTCAAATATCCTGTCTATATGCTCTTTTGCAATACCCCCACCATTATCGGTGATGGTTATCTTGGGTCTGTCTATGGTTATCTCTATCTTTGGATTCTCTACTTTTCTCTCTATTAGTATATCTTTAGCATTATTTACTATATTCAAGATGACCTGTTGGAACTCATTACTATTTGCGTAGAATGAGAAGTTCTCTTTTATCTCTATATCTATTTTTATCTTTGCAGGTTCCAAAGTTGGAGAGAGTATTTTCAGAGTAGTTCTGCATGACTCCTCTATATCAAATTTGTTTTTCTCTTTGGATGGATTATAGAAGTTTCTAAAATTCTCTATGGTCGTTGACATATATTGGAGTTGTTCATTTGCCTCTTTTATCGTTAGCAAGGCATCTTCATCGTTGTTGCAACTTCTTTTTATATGCATAAATGAGAATGATAAAAAGTTTAGAGGTTGTCGCCACTGATGTGCTATGATAGAAATCATCTCTCCCATACTTGCCAATCTGGACTGTTGTAACAAAAGGGTCTGTTGCTTCTTCTGCTCGTTCTCTACGAGTTTAAATTTATAAGATAGAGCAAAAGAGATAAGAGTTGATTCTAGTGCAAAAGCGATATGCAGAAGAGGATAAGCACTAGAATTGCCACCATCTGTGAAAAGAGGATAGAGAAACTTAATAATAGTTACAAGAAGTACTACATACCAACCAATACTTAAAAAATAAAAAGGAATATCTTTTTTCTCTATAAGTCTATGAGCCTCTGATAGAATTAACAGTACCCATATGAAACTAGGTACAAATTTTACAATAATAGCATGGTCAAATATAAGTGTAAATATAAGGTCAAATATAGCGATATATATCACAATTTTTATAAGTTTGTTTATCTTCTCTATGTTGTAAAGATTTAAAAAACTTTGTAAAAATAGTAGTGAGAATATCAGTGCAAAGACCTGAGAGATATCAATATAGAAGAGAGTTGCTTCAAAGTTATATATATTGTGAAATGGTTGGATAAATAGAGCTTCCATATTTATCATAAGAGCAACAATTGAAAACTGTGCCAATGCGTAATATAGATAGTGTTTGTTGTGAATGTAAAAATAAAATGCAAGATTGTATATTCCTGCACCTGCAACTATGCCTAAACTAAAGATAGCAATTATAAATGCCATCTCATCATAGATATAGAAGTTGATATTTTCTGGAAGAAACTGCTCCTCATAGAAAAAGCCAATAATGACTGCTAAATATATAAGTACAACTGCTAATTTTATCTTTACAACTCTATCCATGAAGGTGTATCCTGTAGCCACATTTTGAGATATTCTCTATCCTATCTTTTCCAACTAGTTTACGGACATCACGCATCAAAGAGCGAAGAGCATTGGAACTCATAAATTTATCGTACCAAACAAAGTTCTCTATCTCCTCATAAGAGACAATTCGTCCTCTATTTCTGATAAGAATAGTGAGTAGTTTATGTTGAGACTCTGTTAGCGTTATTATCTTATCATTATGCAGTAGAGTATGGTTAAAAGTATCGTATTTATACTCATTTGTGATATATACAATTGTTGGATTTTGAGTTCTTATCTGTTCAAAACAGGTATTAATCGCCTCAAAGAGAGGCTCCTCCTCCATCGGTTTTACTAAATATTTTATTAGATTAAGTGAAACAGCTTCTAGTAGATACTCTGTACTAGTATATGCCGTTGTTATTATAATAGGTGTTGTCTTATCTTTTTTCCTAATATTTTTACAGAGGGTTAACCCATCCATATTTGGCATCTCTATATCAGTTATAATCATATCTGGTTTTTTATCTCTATATATCTCCAGTGCCTCTACCCCATCACTTGCTTGATAGACCTCTGCAAAGTACGGACGGAGGTATGATATAGCTATACGACGGATAAATGCTTCATCTTCAACATATAAAAGCTTGTAACTTGACTTCTTTAACATTTGCTCTCTCTCTCTACACTTTTTCTACATTTTTTTATTATATCTTGCTTATACTATAGTAGTATATAAATTATTTATTTAACCTTATGCTTAATTTTCTGTGCTATGATTAGTAAACTATAAAGAGGCTTTTATGATGAGATATATGATTTTTATATTAGTATTGTTTTTTATCGCAGGGTGTGGGATGTCAGGTAGCACATCAACAGATAGCTCTAAATATACTCTAACAGACGATACTGTCGCAAATACAGATTTGAATATAACAGATGATTCAACTCTAATTGCAACAACGGATAGTGAAGAGAGAGAAGAGACAATTTTACCTCAAACTTTCAGTATAGCCTTTCCTTCTATACTGAAGAAAGAGTCTGTTGAAGATAATACAACTATAAAAGACGAATCTAATAACAGTATAACTCAAATAGATGAAAATAACCAAACGGCTGATTCTAATATCTCTGTTGAAAATAATCAAACGAATGATTTTAACGCCTCTTCTGAAAATAATCAGACAGTTGATTCTAATACCTCTGCTGAAAATAATGAGACAGTAGAGTATTGTGATATATTAGATAGTAATGAAACCATAGAGAACAACCAAACTAGCAGTGAAAAAGAGAATATTGCTTATGATAGTTTAAAAGATAAAATCGAAAAAATAGAGCGAGTTATAAAAATTTCTCAGGTTAATTTAACGGTTTTAGAAAAGGCGATGCCTCAAATTTTAGACAACTGTGGAGGTATAGATTTTAATACCACATGCCCATTTGAAGAGAATCAACTCTCTGTAGTAATGGATAATAAGACAATAGTTCAAATCTCATCAATAATTGAGGATAATAATATAACTTTTCCAGATATAAATGAGAGTGGGGTCTCTTTGGGAGAGGTTATCTATAGAAAATATAGTGATGATACTCTATACCAGTATGGTTTGGAACATAATATGAGTTCAAAAAAACTAGAAGATGATACAAATAGTAGCAAAAAAGAGCAATATACTTTTAAATGGTCAGATAGTAGTGGAGATACTCTTACTCAGTACAGTTATGAAGATAACAATACATACTCTAAAGTATCTATACACTATCTATTGGGAGAGGATGATAAAGAGCTTATGCATGTTACATTTGAAGAAGATTGCACTCTTTTAGGAAAAAAAGAGACCATGAACTTAACACTTGTTAAGAGAGGAGATGAGAATGGTTCATTTAGCATAACTTCTGATAGTATAGAAGAGTTTACAGATGGCAATGAGACCAATGTGAGTAGATTTTCATCCAATGGAGATATATCAGAGGACTCCTCTTTATTACTATTTTCGGGTAGTGTATCAAGTGAAAACAATAGTACAGAGGTCGAGACAACTACTGTTCTTGAAGATAATCGTGTAAGGTGTGATGCCCAAAATAGTGAGGAGCCAGATATTAAACTCTACGAACTTAATATTACAGGAGCCAATTTAGAGAATGGAGAGTATCTTATTTTTGCTCCTGAGACAGTAGTTGAGGAGATGAACTCACTAGAGATTTATGAACAGAGTATCGGTTCATTCAGGGTAGATGGAGATGAAATCCAAGGTGGGCTTCGTGGTGATAGTTATGAAAATATATTAGATAAGTTGATAATTATAAGATTAATAGAGTCACAAGAGTCCACAGATATGTTTAAAATTGTACTTAATGAGGATAGACCGACCTTAGAAATTGTAAAATATTGATTTTTTTTTACTTTTTTTTTGAAAATAGTAGTTTCTATATTTTCTTTACATCTTTTTAAGATATACTAATAAATATAGATACTGAATAAAAGAGGGAATCTAGTATTTAAAGTATGAAGCTCATGATTACTTTCAGTTGTATGGGGTAATCATGAACTTTGTGCTTTGCATAAAACATAATCCTATTAATTTATGGTTTATTGCTAAGTTCCTTCTTCTATTTGGTAAGATTCAAATCTGCTACTTCATTGCGAACAGCATACATAAACCTATCTCCTGGGTCACTCTTTTTAGTTCGATACCCTTTGTCGAGTTCAAGCCAAAGCTCTGTCCCTTCTAACTCTCTATACTCATGATGCCCTATTAGATGTGTAATAGTAGGATACTTCTCTTTGAGATATCGTACAAGCTTTATATTTGCCTCTAACTGTGCAGGGGTCAAATCATCTTTTTTATTCCCTTCTCCACCCACATTCTCTACCCCTATACTAGAGTAGTTTAGTCCAATAACATGCCGTGCCATCCAATTATCAGGCATAAGTCTATAGATAGTACCATCTCTATCTATCAAAAAATGTGCAGATACATTCAATGGACTTGCTTTAACTATATCTTTTCTGCCTCTAAGTTTCTGAGGATTTAAAAATTTAAAAGATTTATCAAGAGTCATAATAGCTGTCCAGTGCAGAACAATTATTCTTGGAGTCATCTCAATAGTCTCAACCTCAAAGCCATAATGTTTCTGGATATACTCTTTTGTCATATCTATTCGCTCTTTTTTAAATATAATCGGTTTATCTATAATTTTTATAGGTTCTATCTCTATATTGTGCAAATTTGGTGTAGATACTATCTCTATATTGGTGCTTTGAGTTGGGGGAGGAGTATAGACTACTTCTATGCTATTATCTTTTGCACACGCAGTTGTTAGTAGGGCTGTAGTTGTTAATATGAGTAGTTGTTTTTTCATTTTTTTTCTTTAAATTTTTTTTTGAATTTTTTTTCGATTATACTCTTTTGGGCTTAAATGTGAATTCAAGCTTACTGTTTTTTGAGTAAATATCTATTTTCACTACAAAAGAGTATAATAGAAATCTTTCAAAACTAGGAACCGATGGCTTCAGCCTCATCTCTCCAACTCATCCATAATAAAATCAGCAATCTTTGCAGAGATTAAATCAAGTCTTGGCTCTAGCCACTCCACCTGTTCATTACAAGTTATCTCTCCAAGCTCCAACACCAAAAATCCCTTCTCACTGTTGACTAGACTAAATCCATAGTAGTCAGATAGATTCTTTGTAAAGTTATCTTTATGCCATTTGAATGGAAAGTATCCTCTATAGATACTTTTCCATCTGTGTGCAAGTCTCTTTGATTTTGGATGATTTATATCATAACCGATAGATGCACCAGTAGAACATGCTCTGTTTGCACCATCAAAATGTATAGATATTGCAATTCTCGTATTAGCAAAAGGGATATCCGCACCTACTCTGGTTACATCAATATCATGCTTTTTTAGCTCTCTCTCTATCTCTTCTGTTACGAGAATATTCCAATCCACCTCTCTATATTTCCCATTAACAGAACCAATATTACCTGTTGTTCTCCCCTCATGACCAGCTTGAAGTAGCACGGTCGTGTTTACAACTTGGTTGTTATATATAGCCACTATTAGTAGTATAAACAATCCACCTATTAAAAAACCAAATAGTTTTCTCAATATTTTCCCTTTTTATTTATAAATCAAGTATTTTTTTCGTATCTCTCTAAACTCATTTAAGCCATTTTTCCAAGACTTTTTAATCTCTTCAGGACTCATTCCTGCTTTTATCTGTTTTTGTAACTTGTTACTACCTGCCAATTTGTCAAAAAAGTTGTTTTTCAGAAAAAATCTTTTTTTATTAGGATAGTTTTTATAGGCATCTATCAAATAGCTCAAATCAATCTCTCCACTTAAATCCATAAGTGTTGACCTCAAATCAACACCATAGCAGGTTTTGTGTTGATGTTTAGGATATTTTGCTCCCTCCATAGAGACAGGTCTAAATGTAAACTCTCTTTTTTTATACTTTGGGTCACCATATATCTGAAACTGCATATCTGTACCACGACCAACAGAAAATGTGGTTCCCTCAAAAAATGCTAGTGATGGATAGAGATAGATAGATAGTTCGTTTGGCAGATTTGGAGATGGTTTTATGGGGAGATAATAGAATTTATCATGAGTGTAGTTCTGTAGAGGTATAACTTTCAAGTCTGCTTGAAGATTACCTTTTAACCAACCCTCACCATTTATCATCTTCCCATACTCACCTATGGTCATCCCATAGAGAATTGGAACAGGATGAAGACCTACAAATGATTTATAGTTGAAATTAAGAATCTCACCATCTATCCTATTGGCATTTGGATTTGGTCTATCTAGTACAATAACAGGGATACCATTCTCCGCCCCCGCCTCCATAACATAGTGTAGAGTAGAGAGATAGGTGTAGAAACGAACCCCTACATCTTGAATATCAAAAACAATAATATCTACATCTTTTAAATCTTTTTTTGTCGGTTTTTTATGTTTTCCATAGAGTGAAATAAGAGGCAAATTAGTAGCACTATCTCTCCCACTCTTAACCTTTTCACCAGCATCTGCATTGCCTCTAAACCCATGTTCAGGAGCAAATATTTTTTTGATATTTACTCTCTCTCGCAGAAGTCTATCAACAAGATGCTCACCCTCAACTATTGAGGATTGGTTGACAACAAGTGCAACCCTTTTTGATTTTAACAGAGGCAGATACTCTACATAACTCTCTGCACCCATCACTATATCTGCTTTTTGAAGAGGTATCTCCTCTACATAGTTCTCTGCCTCTACTATACCTATAAGAAGTATAAATATTATAATAAATTTTTTCATAGTTAAACTGTTCTTTCACTATCACTATTACGAATTTTAAGCATACCTTCCATGCTCAAATAGCTGTTCAATGCACCGATATAGGCTCTGGCACTCGCCAACATGGTATCTATATTCAAGCCATGCCCAATAATCGCAGG
>NZ_JAACKB010000336.1 GCF_010892395.1 Sulfurovum sp. bin170 | reverse complement strand
GTAACTACTATGATGAAAATGACCCAGTTAGTGGTCATCTTGACTACTATGATGGCGTTAAGAATATAAATTGTAACTTTATGAGAAGAGTAGAAGAGTCCAAAGAAAATAAAAATCTTTTGTACTATCTGCGTCATCTCTATCCGTTTACTCATGGGAGGTATTGGGAAGATAGCAGAATGTATGCAGATATTATTATTCAATATTTAAATGAGTCGGATGCAAATTGATTCTATTTAAAAACTATAACTAGCCTGAAAATAGACTCTATCTACACTATAATATTCATTATTTTGCAAAACTCTAGTTCCATGAATATACTCTGTAGATAGGAGAAGATTTTTAACCAAATTATACTTCAAAGCTAGATGGACAGACCAAGCTGACCTATTAATAGTATCTATCTCCAAAATAGGTTCGCTATCTATCCATCCAAATGCACTGTTTAGCTGTATATTACTACTAATCCAGTGCTGATGTCCGATGTGCATCCCCCATGCAAGTTGAGTCTCTAGCTTCCCCTCTTTGGTCAGAACTGCCCCAGGGAAAAAGCTAGTAGCCATATATCGACCTATTCCTCTACCTCCTACAAAACCTATACTCAATATATTTTTTTCATCAATCTCGATTTTACCATTGATATTGACACCATAACCCCATATACACTCGTCTATATCTTCACCCAAATCTTGATTTACCTTTAGTTGTCGTGCCAACGCAGAGATGCTGTACTCGCCCCAATCTTTCCTCTTTTGATACTTGGAGACAATATCTGGAAACATATCATCATTAACAGTAACCATATCACCCTCTGTTGTCATAATAACAGATTCAGGTTGTTCAAGAGATAGAGCTAAACTCCCTTTTTCAAATTTTGTTTTATAGCTAATAAGTGGTTGACGCATAAATACATCATCAACAGGCTTTTTTAGTGTGGCTGGTTTTATTGTACTACAAAAGAGGCTATTGGTCTGTCCTATAGTCCACCCACTGTATATGAAATAGGCATGACGCAGACGCATATTATGAGAGTTACTATTTCTCTCATTTCCACTACTTCCCCAAAAGTCAATCTCCAAAAGAGTCAGAAACGGTTCATGGTTCTCCTGCATAGCTCTTGTTTTTACCCAGAGCTTACTATTCCTAGCTGTCAGTGCCAACTCTGCATCCTCTCCTTTTGAGTCGATAGGAATGTTGTTCGCATTGAAAAACTGGTCACTACTATTGCTACCACCATCTTTGCCACTTGCATTGTGAAGATAGACTGTATCTAGTGATATTCTACCACCCACTACTATATCTGTATCACTAGAGTGCAATGTAGTAAAGAGGAGTAGAATAATTTTTATATAGTTCATAAGCTATCTTTTTTTAAAATAGACTTCTTTCAAAATTCATTTGGAATCGGAGACTTTAGTCCAATGCAATGAATTAAGCTTTTTTTGAACCAAATAGTTCGGGTGTAAACACGCCGATTCCGAAAATGCAAATTGCATATACGGAACCGATGGCTTCAGCCTCGC
>NZ_JAACKB010000335.1 GCF_010892395.1 Sulfurovum sp. bin170 | reverse complement strand
AAACATATGGTCTCTAGCTTGTGCATTTAACACACCTCCTTTTAGTACAGCATACTGATATGGCTCATAGAATTTAAGTTCATTTACATTATAACTTCTATTTAGAGACTCCATATCTTTTCTAAAATATGCTTTTCCTGTCATATATCTTGATATTTTAATTTTTGTGTTCATGTTGAGCATCTCATCCATTAGTCTCTTGTAGTTGTAATAGTATCTACAATCAGCAGAGTCTCTACCTACTCCATCTTGACACTTCTCTAGGCTACCTGATTTGTAAGCTATCACAGAGGCATCAAGTGTTTTTCCTACTCGGTGATAGTGAATAAACTTGTTTGCCAATTTTATTAGACTAGCTCTTGGGTTAAATGGATTATTTGGTTCACCATACATCATATAGTAGTGCATGGTCAACTGTAGTGGACCAAATGCTCCTGTAGTTGATGATGCAAAGATATTTCCTCTGGACTCCATATAAGTGATGATAACTAACAGTTTATATGCATCCATATATGGTATGCCTAGTTTTAGAGCTATCTGATTTGCTACAAACTCATAGTCAGTATCAAAAACAGCTATGTATCTTGCAAACTGCACATTGTCTCCTACTTTTCCTCTTTTGATACCAAATCTCTGTTCAGCTTTCTCTACTCTCTCACGGCTTAGTGCCATATCTCTACCACTTGCATCATGTGACCAGCGAATTAGTGGATAGAGGTAGCTAACATCATTGTGGATACCTCGTTTTTGCAACTCTGTGTAGAACCTGTTTTTTGCTACAGGGTAAGGAAAACCTTTCTGCTTTTGAAAACAGTGAAGCTCTCTATCTGTTATAGAGTTCTTATGTTTAGTAAAGTAGTTGTTATAAAACGAAAAAGTCTTAAAAAACTCTTTATCAGAGGCGATAGACATTGTAAACCATCTATTTTTATATTGAGCTTTTTTTAGACCTCTTGGGTATAGTACTGCGTCATAATATAGCTTTTCAGAATTTTTTAGATGTTTGTAGAAACTATTTTTACAATTATAATTGTTTATAAAGAATGTCTCTATATTTTTACTCTTTTGAATCTGACCTTGCCAAAATTTGCCACTCTGTGAACATGCTCCATAAATAAACTGGCTCAAAAGCAAAATAGACATTGGTAATAGTAGTAGTTTTCTCATAATAACCTCTCTTAAGTTTTTCAAACATATTATAACAAAACAAAATATTATATACAATTAAAAAGTTAAATATAAATTCAAATCTAATTAAAATATGCTAAAATTCCACATGAAAAAATCACTATTTATAATATTATCACTTTTTGTTACGCTTCCTGCTTTTGCAAAACTACGAGTTGTTGTCTCCATCCAACCCCAACTAGAGTTTGTCTCTAAGATAGGTGGGGAGAAGATAGAGACCTCTCTCATGGTGCTACCTGGCAACTCACCTCACACCTATGAACCAAAACCATCGCAGATGAGAGATATTGCTAAAGCTGATCTCTATCTTGCTATAGATGTTGAGTTTGAAAAAGTCTGGCTTAGTAAATTTAAAAATCAAAATAGAGAACTTATAGTTAAAAATATCGCAAAAGATATTAACAGAACAGCTATGCAGAGTCATCATCACCATGAGCATAAAGAGGAGATAGCTCTTGACCCACACATCTGGGTTGACCCCATAAATGTGAAGCAGATTGCTAGAAATATTTTTGAGGCACTAAGCACTATAGATGCCGATAATAGCAAATATTACAAAAACAACTTAGACTCATATCTAAAAGAGTTGGATTTGCTAGACAGGGAGATACGAACCATACTGGAGAAGAGTCCTAAAGAGACAACATTTATGGTTTTTCACCCTGCATGGGGCTACTTTGCTTCACGGTATAATCTAAAACAGTTAGCCATAGAAGTCGAGGGAAAAACACCTAAACCTAAACAACTTATCTCTATTATTAAAGAGGCTAAAAAAGAGAACATAAAAGCTATATTTACACAACCTGAATTTTCAGACCAAGTTGCTCGAACTATTGCAAACTCATTAGATATAGAAGTTATAAAAACCTCTCCATTGGCTAAAAATTGGGGAGAGAATCTTAAAAATCTAGCAGTTGCTATTGCAAAAGGGAATAGATAATTTATGCCTATTATTCAGATAAAAAATCTATCATTTGCCTATGATAAGCAGAAAATTTTAGAAGATATTAACCTAGATATTGAGGAGAACGATTTTCTAGCTATTATTGGACCTAATGGTGGAGGAAAATCAACCCTACTAAAACTCATTTTAGGAATAAACCCTGTTCAGCAAGGTAGTATCAAAACTTTTGGAGAAAAACCCCAAAAAAACCTCTCTAAAATCGGTTATGTACCACAAAATACAAATGTCAATACCGATTTTCCTATCAAAGTGATAGAGGTTGTACTGATGGGACATATAGGAACTAAACAGCCTCTATTTGGATATGCTAAAGAGGAGATATTGTGTGCTATGGGAGCTTTGGCACAAGTAGGTATGGAGGAGTTTGCTCAAAAAAAGATAGGTGACCTCTCTGGAGGACAGAGACAGAGAGTGATGATTGCTAGAGCGTTGTGTGCTCATCCTAAAATTCTCATTTTGGATGAGCCAACATCAAGTGTTGATATAGATGGACAGAAAAAAATATATAAGCTCCTAGAACTTTTGAACAAAACCATCACCATTATCGTAGTAAGTCATGATATATCGGTGGTTTTAGAGTATGCAAATAAAATCATACATATCAATAAACAGCTAATCTATCACCATTTAACAGATAAAGAGAAATCTAAACTAAATGATAATGGTCATTTTTGTGAAGTTGAACTCTTTAATATACTAAAAAAAGAGTCATTATGTTAGAAGCACTCTCTTATGAATTTATACAAAACGCACTCATCGCAGGTCTGCTGGTCTCAATGGCATCAGGTATTATTGGCTCTCTTATCGTTGTCAATCGAATGGTATTTTTAGCAGGTGGGATTGCTCACACTGCTTATGGGGGGATAGGTATAGCTGTCTTTTTTGGATTTCCTATATTTTTGGGAGCCTCTATTTTTGCCGTTTTTGCTGCTCTGATTATCGCATTTATCACCTTGAACCATCGCAATCGAATGGATACATTTATAGGGCTAATGTGGGCTGTAGGTATGGCTCTTGGAGTGGTGCTTATAGATTTGACCCCAGGGTACAATGTTGACCTGATGAGCTATCTCTTTGGCTCTATACTTGCGGTAAGTCATGAAGATATACTCTATATGGGTGGGCTTTTGGCTCTTATAGTCACGATTATGACCTTTTGGTATCGTGATATTTTAGCTGTCTCTTACGATAGTGAATACGCAGCACTTAGAGGAATCAATGTAAAGTTCTTCTATACTCTCATACTGGTTCTATCTGCTCTTACCGTTGTGGTAGCAATTAAAGTTGTTGGACTCATCTTGGTAATAGCCCTTCTAACAATCCCTGTATATGTTGCAGAGAAACTCTCCAATACACTCTATATGATGATGATACTCTCAGCCATCTTCTCTTCACTATTTACCCTATTGGGACTTTGGTTCTCCTACACATTCAATATCGCTTCTGGAGCCTCAATAATTCTAATATCGGCACTATCTCTCTTTATATTTTTACTTTATAACCGTTTAAGATTAAAGTAAAATGGTTATAATTCATAGATAATTAATTATAAAGGCTATATAGATGAGATTTTCTATAAAAACAGTGTTAATACTTTTTCTATTTAATTTAACGGCAGGTGCAGATATTCTTACAGACAAGATGTACTCATTTATTGGGGTACAGAGTTCATATACAGATTATGATAATGAGTCAGCACCTACAATTGGTTTTAAGTATGGTAAACAGACTGACACTTGGAGAACAGCTATCTCATATAACTATGCCCAAAATTCAGATGATAGATACCAGAGTCTTATAATGCAGATAGATGCAGGAGTTTTAACTGAACTATTTAGAGATATTCCTCTAAAACCATATCTTGGTTTCTCTTTTGGCGTTATGGAGCATAGAAATAGTGCAAATGCCCCCAGTAAAGATAGAGGTTATCTTTATGGTCTAAATGCAGGATTTAACTATGTGATAAACAACTCTTTTGATGTTGATTTTGGGTGTAGATATATGGATGGTGATAAGTTGGAGTATGTTGGGAGTAGAGGAGATATTACTCTATCTCTGCACTACTATTTTGAATAGACTGTTTTATAATGTTCATATTTTTTTGGAAACGGAGAGTTTACTCCCGAACAGCGGAGGCAGAGCCTTCCGATTCCAAGTTTCCCAAGTTATAATTCCTTAATTCAACGGCATTGGACTAAAGTCTCCGATTCCCAAAAGTTTTGCAAGAAGTCTAGTATGAACCCTTATAAAAATAGTTCGTAGCCTCAACAAACCCATCAATAGAGCCACAATCAAATCGTCTACCCTTAAACTTATAGGCAATAACTCTACCCTGCTTTGCCTGTTCTAAGAGTGCATCCGTTATCTGAATCTCTCCACCTTTACCAGGTTTAGTATCTCTAAGTATATTAAAAATATCAGGCGTTAATATATATCTACCAATAATAGCCATATTTGTTGGAGCATCTTTTGGCTCTGGTTTCTCTACCATATCAGTAACTCTATAAGTATCATTAGTATTATCTACCAAATCACCTGCTATCACTCCATATTTATGAGTTTGGTCTAAAGGAATCTCTTCAATCGCTACAATCGAACACTGATAACGGTCATAGACCTCCATCATCTGTTTTAATACACCATCATCACCATTTGAGCATAGGTCATCTGCAAGAACAACAGCAAAAGGTTCATCTCCAATAAGCGTCTCTCCTGTAAGAATCGCATGACCTAGACCTCTCATCTCAATCTGTCTCGTATAAGAGAATGTACATTGACCTATAAGAGAGCGAATTTCAGATAGCAAAGCCTCTTTTGAACCACCCTTTATCTGATGCTCTAGCTCATATGATATATCAAAATGGTCTTCTATAGCTCTTTTCCCACGACCTGTGACAATCGCCATTGTCCTAATCCCAGCCTCTACAGCCTCCTCTACACCATACTGAATAAGTGGTTTTGTCAAAATAGGCAACATCTCTTTGGGTGTTGCTTTTGTTGCAGGTAAAAATCTAGTCCCATAACCTGCTGCTGGAAATAGACATTTATTAATCTTCATATATTTTCCTCTTTAATTTAATTTTTTCTTTAAGATAATCTTCCCAGCCTCAACACCTGGTTGATTATATGTATCCACATCTATAAGTTCACCCACAAGTGAAGTGAGTAACTCATAATAGAAGATAAGTGAACCGATATTAAACTCATCTATCCTCGGAATGGTAATCGTATCAATAGGAACATCTCCCTCATTTTCAAGTGCTTCAACCACAGAATCACACTGTAGATTTATCAAAGTTGAAAAAGATATGCCATTTAGACAATCAAGTGACTCCAGATGAGGAAGCGTTATATTTGGCACCTCTATCTTATCTTGAAAATCTTCTACCTTTATAAAGGTTACCGATTTATCTCGTGTCCCTTCCATTATAAGTTGCAGAAATGAGTGTTGGTCTTTGGGACCAATAAGCCCAATTGGAGTAAGTCCAACATTAAAAGCACTATGCCTCTGCCTCTTTCCTAGACTCTCCCCCCATAGTTGAACATACCATTCACAAAAATATTTTAGTGATTCTGTGTAGGCAAATAGACAATTAATATGGTATTTAGCATGATTTGTTGCATAGAACGATGCCTTTTTCAAAATGGTATCTTTTATGTAACCATTTTTGAAGAAGCTATTTTTTATCTTCAATGCACCTTTTAGAAGATTTTTAATATTTATACCACATAGTGCCAAAGGAGCTAACCCAACAACAGATAAAACTGAAAATCTACCACCCACACCAGTAGGCAGATATAGTGTTGCTGAACCTATCTCATCAGCATATCTATCAAGAGGAGAACCTCTATCTGTAATAAAAGTATAAGATTTAGGACTACTCTGTAGTGAATAGATATATTTGTAAACAGCAAAAGTCTCTATGGTTGTTCCAGATTTTGAGATAATAAAAAAGTGCGTTCTATTTAAGTCAATCTTATCTAGTGTTGAATGAATATTAACAGGGTCAGTACTTTCAAAGAAATAGAGCTTTTTTTCTAACTCTCCAATAGGTTTTATAAACTCATAGATAGCCTTTGCTCCCAATGAACTTCCACCAATACCAATAATAGCAACACTATCTATATTGTCAGAGATAGTCTCTGTATAATCTAATATCGGTTGAATATCCTGTTCAGGGAGCATGTAGTAGCCTATTTTTTCTTGCTCTTTTGTAATGGACTCAAATGCACTATCTCTATTTTTATAATTTATACACTCAAAAGATAATCTATTCTTCATATTAGACTACAGCTTTTTCAAGAATTTTGTCAAGATAAAAATCTTAGTCCCATTCACTCGACCCTGAATATGAGTTGGGTCATCCTGAACCATCTGAATATTTTTAACAGTAGTCCCCTGTTTTGCTGTAAATCCTGCTCCTTTAACTACTAAATCCTTGATAACAGAGACAGAATCTCCCTCTTCCAAAATAGTACCATTACTATCTCTAACTAACTCTACATTTTTATCTTTTATCCCCTGTTTTGCCCACGCTTCAACTTCAGGCTCCATATACATCATATCTAGCTGGTCTTGTGAACCCAACATTGTTAATATTCGATATGCCATAACCTGAACAGCAGGTTCACTGCTCCACATACTCTCACTAAGACAGTGCCAATGGGTTAGATTCCTGTTTGGCTCATGAATTGAAGAGGCACAAGTTGAACAGATAACAATCGACTCACTCTTTGGTGCTACCTCATAATCTCTCAACTCCTCTGGGGAACTGCAAAGCTCACATATATCTTTACTCATAATTTACCTTTAAAAAAATTAGGTGTATTTTAGCAGAGATTCTACTCTATTAGCCTTACTACTTCTTAATTTTATCTTTTCTAAACTATATAATATATCTAACATTTTTTTGGCTAATTTTTTTCTATTATATGCAGAAGCTAATACCATACACCCTTTTTTTAAAGAGTTATATAATTTAGTATCGTTTTTTAAAAGATATATTTTTTCAATAAAATCCTCTTCGTTTTCAGGCTCATAACATACTCCTGCACCATATCTCTTTATGATTTTTTGTGCCTCTCCTTCAACACCCAACAGCGTTGGTTTCTGCATAGCAGATGCTTCAAATATCTTAGAGGGGATAACGCTTTTAAATGTATCAGATTTCTTTAGAGGTGCTAAAGAGACATCAACAATAGATAGATATTTGGGAACAAGCTCTTTTTTAATAGAATCAAGAAAAGTAATATTTCTTAAATTTAACTCTTCTGCTAACTTAACTATTTTATCTTTAACAGCACCATTACCAATAAATAGAAAATGTATAGAGTCATCATCTATTTTAGATATACTCTTAATTATAAAATCTAAACTATGTGCCATACCGTGCGTACCGATATAGCCTATTATAAACTTATCTTCTAAATTCAACTCTTTTATAAGTTCTTGGTTTTTATTTTTGATATTAAACAGCTCTATATTTGAACCATTTGTAACAACGGATATCTTATCCCCATCAACTCCTCTAGCTATAAGATTTTTTTTAAAAGCATCAGTTACAGCGACTACTCTATCTGCATCCCTATATAACGCCAATTCAATTTTTTCCAAAATATTAAGAGTCATGCTATGTTTTATAGCCCCTACACTCTGTATAGACTCAGGCCATATATCACGAAGTTCAAATATCCAAGGCTTCCGTTTTATTTTGCTCAATCCCCAAGCAGCCCATGTGGTAAAAAATTGTGGAGATGTAGCAACAATAATATCTGATTTTTGAAATAATCCAACCCAAAATGACATAAAAGAGAAAGAGAAATAATCAAGTACTCTCTTAAATAAACCGATATTTGAAGTCATATAACTCCAAACTCTAATCACATCTACACCATCTATATGCTCTTTTTGATATAGTCTGTTTTTATAACCTTTATAAATTTTTCCATCTGGAAAATTTGGAAAACATGTGATTATGGTAACCTCTGCTCCACTCTTTATCCACTCTTGGCAGTGTTCATAGGTTCTAGTCGCTGGTGCATTTACCTCTGGAGGAAAATTATCTGTTATAAACAATATTTTCATTATTAACCCCTAATATTAAATTAACTTATTCATAGATAATTTACAACTTCTTCTATTGTTCTTATATCTAATGCTTCAATTTTT
>NZ_JAACKB010000334.1 GCF_010892395.1 Sulfurovum sp. bin170 | reverse complement strand
TTAACTCTCTCTATAACAAATAAGAATATAATTCCAAAAAACAGAACGGAATAGATTGTGATAGGACTCAAACAGCATTTTGTATCTCTCTTTATCTTTGTATATTTAACAGTTTCGTACCTAGGTGCGACACATATACATAATGATACAACAGAGCATCATGAGAGTTGTAGTATCTGTATTATTGTTCATAATTTTTATGGACTAGATGAAGATATTACATCTATAGAGACTCTTTTCTATGCTGTTTATGAAACTATACACACCTCTTCTCAAATCTCTATTTCAACCATACTGCTCAAAGGTTTTAACGCTCACGCTCCTCCTGCATAATCTTTTAGGAAACGCAGACTTTAGTCGTGTAATATTACGAGGCTAAAGCCATCGGTTCCTTATATTCAATCTGCATTTTCGGAATCGGCGTGTTTACACCCGAACTATTTGGTTTTAAAAAAGCTTAATTCATTTGTATTGGGCTAAAGCTATCGGTTCCGAAATAAAAAAATATCTAAATAAATTTATCGGAGGATAACTATGCAAAAAACACTGCTCTCTCTTGTAGCAATAACACTACTTTGTAGTGCCGAGACAACAGAGATAGAACAACTAAAAACAAGGGTTGACACGCTTGAAAAAGCACTAAAAACCCAAAAAGACCAAGCTCTTGACGAGAAGATAAAAAATGCAATGGGGAGTATCGGAAGTTTTACCCAAACAGATTCTCTTCCTGATATTGCCTTTATTGCCAATATGTCGGCTCTGGGGCGAAATGTAGACAATGAAGCCTACGCTGGATACCAAATCCCAGGATTTACGACACAACCTAGTAAGCAACCGTTTAATCCCAAAAGAGGATTTAACCTCAACTATGGAGAGTTAGAGATTCAATCCACTGTTGACCCATATTTTGATGTCACTTCGGCACTTCATATTGAGAAAGATGGATTACATATCGGTGAGCTTTATGTGATGACTAGAGCGTTGCCTTATGGGTTGCGTCTCAAAACAGGAAAGTTTAGAAGTGAGTTTGGTCGAATCAACTCGCACCATCAACACACTTGGAATTTTTCCAATATTCCATTGGTTTTTGAATCATTTTTTGGAGCAGGTGGACTTGCTGATGAGGGGATTCAACTTCACTATACTGCTCCTACAGATACCTTTATCCAAGCAGGATTTGAAGCGATGCAGGGGAGTAACTCAAGAAGTTTTGGAGATACAGATAAAAATACACTCTCTATTGGTTATCTCAAAAGTAGTGTTGATATTACAGATATGACCTCTTTGTTGGCAGGAGCGAGTTGGTTACATGGTAAAAGTAATGAAGGGGATAGTGATATCTATGGTGGAGATTTAACGCTCAAACATATATTTGACAGCTATAGCTCTCTAACATGGCAGTCTGAACTGCTCTATCGAGACAAAGAAACCACAGATATCAACCAAAAACAAGCAGGTCTCTACAGTGAACTGACCTATGCACACGATAAAAACTGGGCAACAGGGGTGCGATACGATACGCTTTTTAAAAATATTGACAATCAGCCTGATGATTTGAATCGTTATACAGCGATGTTGGAGTATCGACCTTTTGTCTTCTCCAAGATTAGACTTCAATACACTAATGACCGTTCTAAATGGATTGGTGGAGAACGCAAAGATACCCATGAGATAATGCTTGATTTGACCATCGCAGCAGGGGCTCATGGGGCTCATGCGTTTTAACTAGATACTTTTCTTGGAATCGGAAGGCTCTGCCTCTGTTGTTCGGGTGTAAACACGCCGATTCCGAAAATGCAGATTGCATATAAGGAACCGATGGCTTTAGCCTCGCTTTGACGCAACTAAAGTTTGCGTTTCCTAATAAAAAATATAAGGAATAAAAAATGAAAAAAATATTATTAATAACGCTACTGTTTAGTAGCACCCTTTTTGCCAAACTCAATGTGGCAACAACCTATAACTATCTAGCCAAAATTACCGAAGCTATTGGTGGCGATAAAGTCAAAGTGACATGTTTAGCCAACCCAAAACTTGACCCCCATTTTGTTACCCCAAAGCCCTCTCTAATTGGAAAATTACGCCGAGAGGATTTACTAATTATCAATGGGGGACAGCTAGAGATAGGTTGGTTACCGCCTCTTCTAAAGAGTGCCAACAATGCCAAAATCAATGTGGGTCAACCAGGATTTTTGGATGTGAGTGGTGTGATTGAGATGATGGACAAACCCCATATCGTCTCACGAGCCTATGGTGGAGTACACCCTGATGGAAATCCACACTTTGCACTAGACATCTATAGCGTGATTCCTATTGCCAAACTAATTACGCTGAAACTCTCTATTATTGATGGTGCAAATAGTGCAACTTACCGAGCTAATTTAAAAGTATTTGAAGAGAAGATAGAGAAACTTACTCAAACCCTTAAGACTCAGATGCAAAGTTGTCCAAATAGAAAAGTGGTACAGTATCATGAGCTTTTCAACTATACGATAAAGAGCTATAACATAGAGTCTAAAGGGACAATTGAACCTCTTCCAGGGATTACGCCAAGTTCAAAACATACCATGAAATTAATAAATATTATGAAGACAGAGGGGATAAAAACTATACTTCAAGATGCATATCATGAGCATAAGACAGCAGGGTTTATCGCTGATAAGACAGGGGCAAAAGTCTCGATTGTACCTCATGATGTGGGATCAATAGATGGAACTGATACGCTTGAAGATTTCTATACAATGGTGGCAAAAAGATTATGTCCGTAATTGAACTTTTCTGGTCAGCCTCTGTGTTGGCAATTCTCTTGGTCTTTATCCATACGATTTTTGGTCTGGAGATTATCAAAAGGGGTGTTATTTTTACCGACCTTGCCACAGGACAGTTTGCTGCGATTGGGGTAGCTGTGAGTTTGCTTTTTTTTGAGGGAGGATATATGTTTCTGCTAACTCTTATTTTTGCTTTAATTGGAGCATTTCTTATCGCTTTTGCTACCTATAGAGTCAAACATATTGAGGCTTTTATCGGAATGCTCTATGCTTTGGGAGCGAGTAGTATTATCATTATACTCTCCAATACAGCCCAAGGAACAGAGCTATTTTCAAAACTTCAAGCCAATGATATTCTCTTTACTACCCCTTCGGATTTGATAGAGCCATTGGTACTCTATGTAACGGTTGCAACGCTATTTTTTCTCCTCTATGAGAAGTTGACAGGTTTTTTAAGAGAGATGCTGTTTTTTGGACTTTTGGCACTCACCGTTACCTCTTCTGTGCAACTAGCAGGAGTATTAGTGGTATTTGTACTACTAATCGTTCCTGCTTTTTTATCACTTATGCAGAAAAGATTTGCTAGACTTCCTTTTGCTTGGGTTATCGGTTCAGTGATTATTATCGCCTCTATGGTCATCTCCTATTTTTGGGATTTGCCCACAGGGTACACGATTGTCTTTATCGCCTCTTTGGTTGGGGTGGTGAGTGCTTTATTGGTTCCAAGTTTGGATTAATAGCTATCAATTCACCGAAGTAGGTCGGGTTGCCCTCATCCCGACACTTGCATACCAAATATCTACGATTGTTCAATAAATATTGATATGCCAATTTCCATTAAAATTTAGGTTTTTGTTTTATGCCAATTATTGTCGGGATGAGGACAACCCGACCTACTTCGTTTATCAGGATTATACTAATTAACCGAACAAGTCCCCTGCCCAGTACTTTTCTGCAACGCCCCTGCAACAAACAGCTCAATCGACTTCTCAACCGTCGGACTGCTTTGGTCAAAGTAAACATCAAGCCCAGCTTTTGCAAACCCCTGAGCAGGGCTTCCACCTATTCCACCCACTATTAGAGCGTCAGGATTTAGGCTCATAATATTACTAACAGCACTACCACACGCACCTGTACCATGTCCACCATTGGCAACACCCTCAACATCTACTATCTTACTGTTTTCAAGCGTAATAATAGTATAAAACTTCGCTTTGCCAAAATGGGCTCCTCTTTTGCTAAGGTAACCCATATTCTCATCTGTTGGAAATACTAATCTCATTTTTTTCTCCTAAAATTGTGTTTTTAATTGACTGTTTTTATAAGCACTGTACGCCTCTTCCAGCGTCATATCACCTGCACCTATATACATTTTGACCGTGGTTCTTTTGAGTAAATCGAGTGCTTTTTGACCTGCACCATTCCCTGTGATAATCACATCAGGTTTTAGCTCCATCACCTTTTTGGCTGTTTGCAAACCTGCTCCATGCTCCATCTCTTCGATACCCTCATTGGATACCATCTCTAGTGTGTCGTTCTCTTCATCATAGATAACCAACATCTCCATTCTACCAAATCTTGCATCCATTGGACTGTTCCAGTTTTCACCTTTTGCTGTAAATATTATCTTCATTTGTCATTTTCCTCTATTATTGTTTTTATCTTTTCCCAACTCTCTTTAACCAAGGTTGAGAGTTCTCCGTCGCTACTATACTCTACAATCGGTTGTGCCAGAGCCAACGCTTTGGTAAATGTATCATCATAAGGTAGTTTTGCAACAAGCTTTATACCCTCTTTTTCTAAAAATATCTCTATCTTTTGGCTCATCTCTTCATTTAAATCATACTTATTGATAATACAGACCGATTCATAGCTAAATGTCTTGACCAATTTATGCACTCTTTTGAGGTCATGAAGCCCTGAAACAGTCGCTTCTGTAACCAGTACCACCAAATTTGCTCCACTAAGTGAAGAGATAACAGGACATCCAATCCCTGGGCTTCCATCTGTAATCACAAATGCTTTATCCTCTTTTAGAGCCAATATCTTAGCCTCTTGTTTCACTTTTGCCACCAATTTACCAGAGTTTTCAGCAGCAAAACCAAGTTTGGCATGTACCATCTTTGAGCCATTTTTTATATCAGATACAAAGAGGTCACCAGCTTTCTGTTTGACCATACTAATTGCTTCTGTGGGACAGACTCGGCTACAGTACCAACACCCCTCACAGGAGATAAAGTCAACTCGATGCTGGTCATCTATCACATCAATAGCATCAAAGCGACATACCTCATCACACTTGCCACAGTTAATGCATATATCCTCATCAATCACAGCCAAATCACCACTAAAAAAGTCCTCTTTTGACCTAAAATTGGCATCAAGTAGAAGGTGCATATTGGCAGCATCTACATCACAATCACTCACCAGTGCATTTGACCCTTCGAGGTAAGCAAATGAGGCAGCGAGTGAGGTTTTCCCTGTTCCACCTTTTCCAGAGATTATAACTACTTCTCGCATTTTAGACCTCCTATAAATGTAACTATCTCATCCAAAGAGTCTCTGAAATGTCCTATTTTCGGATAGATAAGCTCCCCTTTTGAGTAGAGTTTTGCCACCTCTCTATCGTTCTTAACTTTTGTAATAATCTCAATATTTTCATCAGCACAATAGGTTTCTACCCCATTGTCACCAATCCCATATCGGTTAATAATCACACCAAACTTCTGATTCAGAACCCTCATCGTCTCCACAGCCAATTTCAAATCATTTAGCCCAAAAGGGGTCGATTCGGTCACCAAAATCACATAATCACTCCCACGACTCGCCTCAATCACAGGGCAACTCGTCCCTGGGGGTGCATCAAAGATTTTAATATGATTTTTGAAATTCTCATCCACATAATCTATCGTTTGAGCAATCAGTGGCACAGCCATCTCTTGACCCAAATCCAGTCGCCCCTCAATAAAACTAAACCCATCAGAAGTAAAAGCTTTTATCTCACCAATGCGTTCAGAGGTCATCGGAAGCGAATCCGTCGGACAGAGTTCACTACAAGCGTAACAGCTATGACACAACTCTGGATAGACAATAATCTCATCAGAGAGTGCCACAATTGCATTAAAATTACACACATCAGCACACTCACCACAAAAGGTACAGTCTGCCTCTTCCCATTTGGGTATCATTTTGTAACTCACTTGCTCTTTTTCTAAATCACCCCTTAAAAAAAGAGCAGAGTTTGGCTCCTCCACATCCAAATCAGCCAAAACCACTGACTGTTTGAGCGTTGAGAGATACGATACCAAATTGGTGGAAATGGTTGTTTTCCCCGTTCCACCTTTCCCACTTGCAATGGTTATTTTCATCTAGCGTTTTCCAAAAAATCTAGCAAAAAAGCTTCGATTGTTCGCTTTTCCTAGACCCTCACCCAAACCATGTCCTTGCCCATTTCCTTGGCAATCTTGGTCATTTCTATTGGCTCCACCAACTCCTTGACCTGCACCACTACCATTTCGAAGACCTACACCTCGTCCTGCACCATTTCCAGCACCACGACCATCTCTTGCTCCATTTCCTCTACCTTGATTTTGATTTTTCATAATTTTTCCTTTAATTTTTTTCTCTTAAAAGCAAATAGCTTATATATGCACATATGTTCGTATTGTAGCAGATAGAAACTTAAATATAATAATTTAAGCTTATAATTTTTATAATATTAAATTATTTTGTAGCTATCCCTATCCATCCTAATACTCAAAATAAATCCTACCAATAAAAGTACAATTGTAAGCAGATAAATCACGGTATAGCTCCCTACAAATTTGAGTATAAGCCCACCAAGAATAGGAAAAAATAGTCCAAATGAGGTGATATTGACCTGTAGAGCTGTATATACAGGGCGTTTATCTTCAGGGGCTATCTCTATAACCAAGTTCATTCCTGAGATGCTAAATCCATCAATAGCTATACCAAAAAGCAAAAAAACTATCCCATATAGATAGATATTATTCGCAAAAAGAGCAACCATAAATGCGAGTATCATAAAGAAAAAGCTAAGTGATAACATATTTTCATAGTTGTGGAGTTTTCTCCATAATAGAGTGCTTCCGATAATACTTCCCAACATCTGTATGGTGATAAATCCACCCAATGCCCAACCTGTTAATGTGAATGAGCTGTTGGCATTTAAAATTACGAAAGGCATCGATAATAGGTAGCTAAACCCTAAAAAAATAATTAAAATCTGTTGCTGTAGTCTCTTGTCTTGTTTGAGAAGTTTTATTGCATTTTTGATAAAGAGTCTAAAATCTTTCTCTTTGGTTGAGATGTTCTCTTTGGATGGCTCTTCAATTGTCACAAAAGTAGCAAATCCTATCACCATAAAGAGGCTACTGACCATAAAAAGATAAGCGTAACTCATCGGTGCTTCAAAGTTCTGTAGTACAAATCCTGCTACACCACCACTAATGATGGAGGCGATGGAACCAGCAATACTTCGATTTGCCATAGTTTTACCACGATATTTTTTGGAGAAGAGTTTGGCTTGAAGCTCTTTGAAATAGATGGCTCCAAATCCTGCGGAGAAGGAGAAAAAGAAAAGTCCAATACCGATAAGCCATAGAGTAAGAGTTTTGTGATGCTCTCCAAAAAAATAGATAGAGAGACCTATCATAAACCAGCTAATAAATCTAAAAAAGAAGACTTTTTGCAGATATGGAAGTACGCGTCTGTAAGCTTGGGCATGAAATGCAGCATAAAGCTGTACCATAATAGCTCCACCACGCAAAAGTGAAGCGAAGATACCAACGACAATCACACTATCGCTAAAATGGTGTACCATGAGTGGTAGAACGGTGGATGGCTCTGCTATGGTGATGGCAAGAGCTAAAAAGAAAGCATGGGTTATATTTTTATAATTATTTTTGGGGTCATCTATTTTAAACATTAGATATTAAATTCCACTTCTCTTTTAATTGATTCGTTTCTCTATATTAATAGCTTTTTGATTGAGCAGAGCATCTGCTATTTTCTTCCTAGCCGACTCCACTAATCTCGAAAATGTGGTTCTTGATATTCCCATCCTGTCAGCAGACTCTTGTTGATAGAGAGATTCAAAATCTGCTAATCGTATCGCTTCCATCTCATCCTCATAGAGAATGATTGTCTCCAGAGAACAACCTCTGATACCACAAGGCTTAAAGCATACTTTGGAGTGGTCAGCATCTATCTTTCTCTGTTTTCTTTTTCTACCTAAACCATTCATTCTATAGCCTTTATATGCACATATGTTCGTATTGTAACAGAGGGGAGCTTAAAGTCCAACCAATTTTCACAAGATAGATTTAAATAACTACGATATAATAGGAAAAAATTGATAATACTAATGGAGGTCACTATGGACAATTTAGCATATGAAGAGAAATACAATATCGAGGACTACAGAGTGTGGGAAGGTGATTGGGAGCTAATATATGGTGATGCCTATGCGATGGCACCATCACCAATGTATGGACATCAATTTGTAAATGGTAAGATTTTTAGACAACTTGATGAAAAACTAGACAATTGCTTGTTATGCAGTGCGGTTATCGAGATGGATGTGGAGATTTCTAGTGATACGGTAGTCAGACCTGATAGCATGGTTATATGTTATGAACCGACCAATAAATTGACAAAAACTCCAGAGATAGTATTTGAGGTGGTATCGAAATCTAGTGCAAAAAGGGATGAGATTTTGAAGTTTGAGCTATATCAAAATGAGGGTGTCAAGTATTATATATTGGTATATCCTGATAGCAAAAAAGCGAAGGTTTATAAATTAATAGATTTTAGATTTGAAAAGATTGGTGATTTTTATGATGAGGTTTATAGTTTTGATACTAAGTATTGTAAGATAGATTTTGACTTTAATTTTATTTGGAGAAAATAGTTGACACTTTGGAGTCGATGGCTTTAGCCCAATGCCAATGAATTAAGCTTTTTTTGAAACAAATAGTTCGGGTGTAAACACGCCGATTCCGACATATAAGGAACCGATGGCTTTAGCCTCGTCTTGTTCGGGACTAAAGTCTCCGATTCCAAAGAGTTTTGCAAGATGTCTACTTAACAACTTATTATAAACGAAGAGAGCAGTCCAATAGCTCCACCAAAAACACCACCCCAAACAACTAGCCAACCAAGGTGAGTATGTATAAGCTCATGAACCAAATTATTTACCATTTTTGGAGTCAAATCTGCCAGTCGTTTGTCTATCAAATCCTCTACAGAAGCTCTAAGGTCATCATTTAGAGATGAGTGTTCCAAGTGGTGGTTCATCTGTGCTTTGAATGTATCAGAGCTTACTATCCCAACTACTGCTAATTTCAATCTTTTGGCGAATGGTTCTTGGAGGCTATCTAGTGCTTTCTCTCCACCAAAAAAGTTGAGTGCATCACCTAGTTTTGACTCCATGACACTCTGTTTGAGTGCTACAAAAGCAGGGGAGAAGTCAGCAGACTCTACTAATGGAGCTAGGTTTATCTTCTGCTCTTCATTTTGAAAAAAGGCTTTTAATTGCTCCCCAGTAAAAAACTGTTTCATTATCATAGATTTGATAGAACCTTTGAACGATTCGAAGTTTTTCTCTATGACTCCTGAGCCGTAGAGTAGGGGGACTCTATTGAATAGCATATGTATAGCTAACTGATTTGTCACCGCACCAGAGAGTGCAAAAAGTCCTGTCACTAGTAGAGGTGTTGCGTATGGTTCAGGGGTTATGGTGGATGTTGCAATAAGAGCGATAGAGCTTAGGTCTGTTAGTGTTGATTTTGAGATTCTCATCTTAAAACTCCAAAATAGACTCTTGTAGTCTCTCTACACTATGTATGGCATCACTATAGTCAGAGAAACCCCAGTTGACCATTAGGTAGTCGATTTTTGCATTTTGTGATGCAAGGAGGTCTCTCTCTCCATCACCGACAAATATCGCCTCATCTCTAGTTAGTTTTAGCTCATCTAAGATTTTGTAGAGCATCTCTGGGTGAGGTTTGGCAAGAGGCACATCATCTGCACAAGCTATTACATCAAACTTCTCATATATATCGAGGTGTTTTAGTGACTCTATAGCTGATACCCTATAGGCATTAGTGGCTACGGCTAGTCTGTATCCATCTAGTTTGAGAGTTGTTAATAGATTGTCAATCCCATCATAAAATCTTATCTCTTTTTCATGATTTAGGCTATAGTAGTCTGAAAACCACTCCTCATGTTTGGGTGTGAAACTCTCTGCATCGTAGTAAAACTTGGCAGGGTTAATCTTTGGATCATTGATACTTCCCAATATCAACTTCTCTTCCATCGGTTTTAGACCCAAATTATTACGAACAAAATTAATAGCATTGACAATTGTTAAAGAGCTATCTATAAGCGTACCATCCATATCAAATATAACTAGTTTTTTACTCATATCTATTGAATTATTCCTATCGGTTCTGCAAATTTGACCTTTTGATTGATGGCAACTTCAGGTCTAAATGTATCTTTTTCACTAAAAAGCAGTATGGTTGAACCCATCTCAAACCAACCAAAGAGTTCACCTTTTTCTAACCATAAGTCATCATAACTGTAGTGTTTTGGTTCTCGTAAATCAGAGTTTGTATTGATACTATCTTCAAATGTTACAATCATCTTTCCTACATTTAACGCACCTACTAGTACCATTACATAAGTATTACCATCCATATCTTCACAGTCGATAACCACTCTTTCATTTTCGATAAATAGCTCTTTTTTACCTCTTAGAAGAGGAAAGTTTACAGGATATAGTTTTCCAGGAATATGTGTCATGGACTCCACTCGTAGTTTGTGGGGCATATGGTATCTATGATAATCTTTTGGTGAGAGATAGAGGTTTACAAACTGACCTCCCTCTACAAATTTGGCAGACTCTATGTGATGCTCTCCAAAAAGTTCAGCTATCTTATACTCCATACCTTTTATCTGATAAGCTTTGCCATCAACTATCTCACCGTAGTCAGTGACCAGTGCATCAACAGGTGAGATGATAACTTTTTCATCTGAATTAATCTCTCTTGGGCTATTTAATTTTCGTGTAAATAGCTTATTGAGTGTTTTGTACTCTCTAGGCTCTTGAAATTCAGACATATCAAGTCCCATTAGTTTTACATAGCTGTTGTTTATAATTTTCTGTATAGGTGTTGGAAAGGCTGTTGAGGCAAAGACCCCAAAGCCTTTTGAGATGATTGATGAGTAGTGTTTTTTCATACTATAGTAGTTGTCCTTATTTTATTGGTGCAATTATAGCATTTATAAATAAGTAATCTATTTATACCTTGACGCTAATTCCTATGCTTGGAAATTTTTGTACTTTCCTGCCAAATAGTTTTAAAAGAATTCTCTTTAACATAATATTGTCTCCTTTTTAGTCTCTGTTAAGTAAAGGATAATATAAAATAGTGTGCATAAAGTGTAGATTTTATAAAATATTAAGAAGATGTTTTTTGTGTAGATGATTTTAAAAAATTGGTGGGAGATAGTGACTGATTTCTAAAATATTGAAAACCCGTAGGTCGGACTGCCCTCTGTCCGACAAATAATCAGCATATGTGAACTACCTCTAGCTAAAGAGCTAGAGGCTTCCTAACTAGCAAACCCCAATGAGTCTGAACACGAAAGGCTTTTGAGTTTAATTCTAATTTAGAAGGTCAAAGGCTAGTTCCTAGCCCAAACACCATTTGATTATAGATAGCTTT
>NZ_JAACKB010000333.1 GCF_010892395.1 Sulfurovum sp. bin170 | reverse complement strand
CTAACTCTTTACTATTTAAGACCTCTTCATAAAGTTTTTGAGCATCACCATACTGTTTATTAGAATACTCTATTTGAGCTAATATAAACTTTGCTTTCAAATGACCTTGTGATGCAGATTTTTTATACCAGTACTTCTCTTTTGGTTCGTTATTCTCTAATCCCATCATTCTTGCATAAAAAAACTGCCCCTCTAAATCATTTGTCTTTGCAGACTCATAGTACTGTTTTTTAGCATCCTTAAAATTTTTCCTTGACTCTGCAATTTGCCCTAGATATACTTTTGATTTAATATGACCTTGACTAGATGCAATCTCAAAATACTCTTCTGCCTCATCTATAGCACCACTATCAAGTAGCTCTTTACCATCTTTAAAAGCTTTATCTGCTGATATTTGTATAATTTGTTCTTTAGATGTCTCTGTTATATTTGACTCTGCTGTAACAACAGTAGCTATCTTTTTAGCATTTGAACTATTGGTATCTTCACTCTCTTTGATACTACTCTCTTTTTGAGCCTCCTCTTGCAGACAACTCTCACTCAACACACAAAAAGCTCCAGCAGATGCGAAAAGAAGAGTAAAAATACCAACAGCCACTATCCCCTTGTTACTCTTTTTTTCTGTAGGGGAAATAGATTGCTCTATTGACTCATCTCTAACTACTGTCTGTTCGCCCCTTGATTCTCTTCTCTCCTCTTGGATAGGTTGTGTTGAAGTCTCCTCCATCGTTCTATCCGCATTGTTAATCCCAACAAAAGCCTCTATCATCTCAACAGCACTTTGGAATCTATCTTTTGCATTAATAGCTAAGGCTTTTAAAATGAGCTGTTTAAATTCATCACTATAATAAGAGCTATCCATAGGAGCCAAAGGGTCAACATCTCCAGAATAGACAGAAGTAGCTCTGTCTATAGAGGGTGGAATATCAGCAGAGTCAAAATTTGTAACTAGCTTATATAGCACCATCCCCAAAGCATAAATATCAGTCCAAGGACCCTGCATAGCACTACTTCCATACTGCTCTGATGGTGCATAAGGTGGAGTCAAAACAGCATTGATACTCTCTGATTTTCGAGCAAAATCAATTCTTGCCGCTCCAAAATCTATTAAAATTGGAGTACCCTCTTTAGTCAAAAAGATATTATCAGGTTTTATATCTCTATGTAGTATCCCTTTGGAGTGTGTCTCTCTTAACCCTTCTAGTATTGGAACCATTAGGCTTAAAAGTTGCTCTTGGCTCACCTCTCCACCCATATCTTCAAGATAATCACCTAGTGTAATACCATCAACAAAAGGCATAACAAAGTAGGCAGTATTGTTCGCCTCAAAAAAGTCATTTATTCCTACAATATTGGGGTGTTTAAACGAAGCCAATATCTTGGCCTCACTCAAAAACTTCTCTAATCCAAACTGATAATCCTCTATATTATCTTGACTCGTTACTGTAATAGAGATACTATCTCTATCTCTAACAGCCATAGAGACAGGCATATACTCTTTGATGACCACTATGGTCTCTAGGTGAATATGTTTAGCTTTATAGGTAATTCCAAATCCACCCTCTCCAAGCTTAGTAAGAATCTCATAACTCCCAAGCTTGTATCCAATCTCTAAAATATTGCTATATTCACCATTTTTCATTATTAGCCCCTACATGAAATCTGGAGAATTTCTTCTCTTCTGTTTTGGATTATCTAAAAGTGCTATTGTTTTATCTTTTTCTTCTTTTGCCTTTTTATTAGGATTTAATGTAGCACTTATATAAGATATTTCTTTTGTACCTTTGTTTACTTCATTATTTGCTTTTTCTATTAAGTCATCCTTCAACATATTATTAGCCATTTCAAAAATATCTTTTTTGGATTTAGAAAGAGTACCTTTACTATTTTCTTCTGCGAACATATCCATTTTAACTTTTACATCTTTCTTTTGTTGTGAAGTAACAAGAGTCTTTTCTCTGTATTCTATTGTTTTATCTTTCACCTCATTTGCTTTTTTATTATACTCTTCTCTTGTTTTTTTTGTCTCTTGTTTTCGTTTAGCTTTACTTTTTGTTTTCTTCTTTACACTTTTATTATAAGCAATAATAGTCTCTTCATCTTGCTCTGCTAACTCCTCTTTTTCCACTACCTTATTATATAGAGCTATCATCTCTCTTTTAGCTCTATCTAACTCTGCCTTATGCTCCTCTATTTCTCGTAATCGCCTATTATCTTCCGTAATTTTTGCTATTAATCTTTGATACTCTAATAGTTTTTCAACATTTTTATCCTTT
>NZ_JAACKB010000332.1 GCF_010892395.1 Sulfurovum sp. bin170 | reverse complement strand
TTCCAAAATTTGAAATCTCATACTGCTTGAAGCCTTGTCTCTTAATCTCATCTGCTACAAAAAATGCTAGGTTTTCGTTCTCCTGTTTCGCCTCTGGTTTGCTATAGAACTTTGTACCAGATTCGATGGTGAGTTCATAGGCTGAAATGTGATTGATAGGAAGTCTGAATGCTTGGGCTATATCTTTTTTTAGAATCTCTTCTGTATCCCCTTGATAGTTATATATAAGGTCAAGTGATATATTTTCAAAACCAATTTTTTTTGCATTTTTTATAGCATCTATAGCCTCCTGTGGAGTGTGCGACCTGTTGAGCCCTTTTAGCTTCTCTTTTTGGAAGCTCTGTACACCAAAAGAGAGTCGATTTACCCCTAGATTAAACATACCTTGTAGCCAAGATTTAGTTGCAGAGTTTGGGTTAGCTTCAGTTGTAATTTCAGCATCACTTTTTAGTAATGGATGGACTATTTTAAAGATAGGTTCGTAGAGCTTTGGGGCAATAGTAGATGGTGTTCCACCCCCGATAAATAGGGATTCTATCTCTTTCTCTTTGACCTCAAATCTCTGCAGTTCAAAGAGGAGTTGTCTCTCTAGTGCCAACATGTAATTTTGACGACTTTCAAACTTATCAACAAAGCTGTTAAATGAGCAATAGTGACATTTTGAGTCACAGTAGGGGATATGAATATATAGTAACATCTCTTCACCAATTTTTAATGACATTTTAGCTAAAATTTCATCAGAATAATAAAATTTATTAATTTAATGAAAGTAGAGTGATTGTATGGAGACAGAGAAGCGATATCGCCCAAATGTCGCAGCTGTCATACTCTCTTCGGACTATCCACAAAAGTGTGAATTTTTTTTAGGCAAACGATCAGATATTAAAAATGTGTGGCAGTTTCCTCAAGGTGGCATCGATGATGGTGAGACACCTGTTGAGGCACTGTTGCGTGAACTACAAGAGGAGATTGGATGCAATTGTGTTGATGTTATTGCAGAGTATCCTCACTGGATAAAATATGACTTCCCAAATGGTGCAACGGCTAGAAAAATGTACCCTTTTGATGGTCAGACACAAAAATATTTTTTAGTGCGATTAAAAAATAGTGCTAGGATTAATCTTGATAGTTATCATGAGCCTGAGTTTGAGGATTATAGATATGTAGAGTATGAGTTGTTGCTAAAAAAGGCGACCTATTTTAAACGACGAGTATATAGAAGAGTTATAGAATATTTTGTAAGAGAGGGACATATAGTAAGATGTTAATAGTGCATAAGTATGGAGGTACAAGTGTAGGCTCTTTGGAGCGTATAGAGAGTGTGGCTTCGAGGGTTGCAAAGGTAAAAAAAGAGGGCAATGACCTTGTGGTAGTTGTCTCTGCTATGAGTGGAGAGACCAACAAACTGATAGGTTTTGCTAATCATTTTTCTGAAAATCCATCAAAAAGAGAGATGGATATGTTGCTTAGTTCAGGAGAGAGAGTTACCGCGGCACTTTTGGCAATTGCTCTTCAAGAGAGTGGAGTAGATGCCATAGCGATGACAGGTAGACAGGCTGGAATAAAAACAGATAGTTCTCATACCTATGCTAGAATAGCTTCGATTGACCCAAAGGCGATGCAGCGTGAGATAGATGCTGGTAGAGTTGTGATAGTGGCTGGTTTCCAAGGAATCAACGAAGATGGAGCAGTTACAACACTAGGAAGAGGTGGTTCAGACCTCTCAGCTGTAGCCATAGCCGCTTCATTAAAAGCAGATGCTTGTGAGATATACTCTGATGTTGACGGGATATATACCACAGACCCAAGGATAGAGCCAAAAGCTAAAAAGATGGATTTTATCTCTTATGATGAGATGTTAGAGTTGGCTTCTCTTGGGGCAAAAGTACTTCAAAATCGTTCGGTTGAGTTAGCAAAAAAGTTAAAAGTAAAGATGATAGCAAAGAGTTCTTTCTCAGATGCAGAGGGGACGGTTATAGGAGAGGAGAGCGAAGATATGGAAGCAGTATTGGTTAGTGGTATCGCACTAGATAAAAATCAGGCAAGAGTAACTATTAGAGAGGTTATAGATAGACCAGGGATTGCTGCCGAGATATTTACAAAGTTAGCAGATGAGCAGATAAATGTAGATATGATTATCCAAAATGCAAGTACTGATGGCAAGACCAACTTGGGTTTTACTATCCCACAAAGTGAAAGCTCTAGGGCAAAAGCAGTTATTGAAGCCTTTGACCATGATATTGGTGCTATGGATTTTGATGACTCTGTGTGCAAAGTATCTGTGGTTGGCGTGGGGATGAAGTCTCACTCTGGTGTGGCTGCTACAGCATTTAGAGCGATGGCAAAAGAGAGTATCAATATAGAGATGATTTCAACTTCGGAGATTAAAATCTCTATGATTATCGCTGAAAAGTATGCTGGGCTTGCTGTTCGTACGCTACATAATGTTTACGAGTTAGATATATAGGGATTGATATGACTCCTATACTCAACTGGACACTGGATACTATTCGCCAAGAGGATTCAAACTTCTCATGGATGGAGGAGTGTCGATATGATTGGGTACCTGTTGTTGAGTCTGCTGTCAAAAAGATTCTGGAGGGTCAGAGTGTACTTATCCTCACTGATGAGTCAAGGGCATGGTATGCTAGATATATCTCCAACAAGATAAATTCACTTACAAATGAGAGACCATTTCTACCTATTTATACTCTAAAGTCTATGTTTCCAAACCTTGACAAGATGAAAAGTACAGAAGAGTTAGACCTGTTAGAGGATATGTTAGATATATCTTATCCTAATGGATATTTTATTTGGTATATAGGAAGTGCAGAATCTGTCTATACTAAGTTTGTATTTCGTAATGATGAGAATCTGCTTTGGATTATTGATGGAGATGTACCAAACAGCTTCTATCTTCGTAATGGTAGTACTTCTTTGGATATTAAACTTATTCAACTCTTTAAACTTTTTAACAAAACCATAGACGCTTCACTATTTTCAGAGATAAGTATCGATTGATGAGATTGGCTAGTGGTGTCATTATTACTGGAAAACCTGATGAGGTTTTAGCATCATTAGAGCAGTTGCGAAGAGATGAGATTTTTACTATCATCAAGAGTGAAGATGAGAAGGGAAATCCAAAAGAGTTTTTGGTAGTTCATGCCAAAGAGACGATAGCCAAGGCATATATAGCAAGTGACAAGCTAAACTATATTATCCTAATCGCCCCAAGCTTTTCAGATGTGGTACAAAATAGACTACTTAAAATCCTAGAAGAACCTCCTAAAAACAAAGCATTTATCATTATCACAGAGTCCAAATCTGCTATCTTGGATACGGTTAAATCAAGAATGCCAATAACGGTACTTCATGACTCTAAATCGGAAGAGATTTTCACTCTTGATATCGAGAATCTAAATCTTGCAAAGGTCTATGAGTCTGTTCAGGAAAATAGTAGACTCTCATCAGTTGAATGTAAAAAGATGGTGGAGAAAATTTCTCTTTTGGCTATGAAGTCTGGGAAGTACCGTTTGGATGAAGCTACACTAAAAGTTTTTTCTGATTCTATTAAGGCTTTGGATATGGGGTCTCCTACCTCTTTTATCTTGAATACGGTACTTTTGAAACTATTAGCTAGGAAGAGACGATAAGTACCTACCCAAAATTAATTTCAAAAATATTGGAAACGATGGCTTCAGCCTCGTCTTGTTCGGGACTAAAGTCGCCGATTCCGAGTGAATATAATATTGGCTAGGTACTTA
>NZ_JAACKB010000331.1 GCF_010892395.1 Sulfurovum sp. bin170 | reverse complement strand
CCAGGGCTCGTTCGTGCCACCGGGAGACCCCCGACGCGCCGCCTCCGTGGCGGTGCTCGGTCCGAAGTTGAAGCGCGAACTCTTCGGCGAGGAGAACGCCCTGGGCCACTTCGTGCGCATCGCCGGCTTCAAATCTGTTTTCGATATTATAGCTCAACAAAAAATAACCATTTTTTCAAAAAATTAAATAGGAGAATATGATATATGAAACTAGAATGCTATCCATGTAAAGAGGGTCTCTATGACCCAGAGTTTGAACATGATGCTTGTGGTGTGGGGTTTGTAGCTCACCTAAAAGGTGAACAATCACACAATATTGTGGCTAAAGGTTTGGAGCTTTTAGCAAACCTAGAACACCGAGGGGCTGTGGGAGCCGAGAAGAATTCTGGTGATGGTGCAGGTATTTTGACACAGATGCCAGACAAATTTCTGCGTAGAGTTGTGAAGAAAAGTAGCAATATTGATTTGCCAGAGTTTGGCTCTTATGGTGTTGGGGTTGTATTTGTTCCAAGAGAACCTGATGCATATAGCGAGACACAGAGTATTGTTGAGCAGTGTATTGAGGAGCTAGGTCAAGAGTGTCTGGGTTGGAGAAAGGTTCCAACTGTCAATGATACGCTAGGTGAAACAGTAAAAGCCGTTGAACCAATTGTCAAGCAGGTTTTTGTCAAAAAAGCTGATAATATTGATACAGAGACATTTGAGAGAAAGCTTTTTGTTATACGAAAGTATGTACAGGCTAGAGTAACCGCTTCATCAGTTAGAGGTACAGGATATTTCTATATGCCATCTATGTCTAGTAAGACTATCTCCTATAAGGGGCAGTTGATTACAGAGCAGTTGCCTCTCTACTTTCCTGATTTAGAAGAGGAGGATTATGAGTCGGCTATCGCTCTTGTGCATAGTCGCTTTTCTACCAATACATTTCCATCATGGGCATTGGCTCAACCATTTAGGTATATTGCTCATAATGGTGAGATAAATACTCTAAAGGGTAATATCAACTGGATGAGAGCTAGACAGTCTCTGTTGCGTTCTAATCTATTTACAGATGATGAGCTTGATAAAATCTATCCATTTCTTATTAATGAGAAAAAAGGTAGTGATAGCTCCGTTCTTGATAATGTTATAGAACTTCTAACCCTTGCAGGGCGTTCACTTCCTCATGTTATGACCATGATGATTCCTGAAGCGTGGAGAGATGGTGAGATGACAGCCGATAGACGAGCATTCTATGAGTATCATGCAACATTTATGGAGCCTTGGGATGGTCCTGCCTCTGTGGCATTTACTGATGGTAAAGTTGTGGGTGCTACGCTTGATAGAAATGGGCTTAGACCATCACGATACTCTTTGACCAAAGATAATATCTTGGTAATGGCTTCGGAGCAGGGTGCTTTGGAGTTTCCAAGTGAAGATATTGTAATGAAAGGGCGACTGCAACCTGGTAAGATGTTCTTAGCAGACTTAGAGCAGGGTAGAATTATCCCTGATGATGAGATAAAAGAGCAGATGGCGACAGCCTATCCATATAAAGAGTGGATTAAAAAGCAGAAGATAAACCTTGATGATTTGTCACTTGACATTGAAGTTTGGCAACCAGACCATGAGACGGTAAAGCAGAGACAGAAGTGTTATGGTTATACGATTGAGGATTTGAAAACAGTTATTACACCAATGGCAAATGATGCTTATGAGGCGACTGGCTCTATGGGTAATGATGCGGCTTTGGCTGTTCTTTCTCACCGTTCAATTAACCTATACAACTACTTTCACCAACTCTTTGCACAGGTGACTAATCCTCCAATCGACCCTATTCGTGAGGAGTCTGTAATGTCTTTGACCTCTTATATCTGTTCACAAGGAAATCTCTTTCAACAGGTAGATGAGGATAGAAATTTTATTAAGCTTAATACTCCGATTTTAACCAATGAACAGATGGCAAAACTAAAAGGTGTAAGTAAATTTAATTTTAGAGCCAAATGTATAAGTATTCTCTTTGATGCAGATAAAAATGGAGATATGAGAGATGCTCTTGAGAGAGTAAAAGAGGAGGCATCCAAAGCTGTAAAAGATGGTTATGAGGTGATTATCCTCTCAACTAGAGGAGTTGGTGAGAAGTTAGCACCGATTCCAACTCTTTTGGCAACAAGTGCTGTACATCAACATCTAGTTAGAGAGGGGACAAGAACTAGCTGTGGGCTTGTGATTGAGTCAGGAGAACCAAGAGAGATTCATCACTTTGCTACACTTATTGGATTTGGGGCAAATGCTATTAACCCATTCTTGGCATTTGAGACCATTAAAGATATGCGAAATAGAAAGCTTATTCGTGAAGATTTAACCCAAGAAGAGGCTGTGACAAATTATATTACGGCTATTGGCAAGGGTATCTTTAAAATTATGTCAAAGATGGGAATCTCTACCATTCGTTCATATACAGGGGCTCAGATATTTGAAGCTGTTGGTTTGGGTGATAAGTTGGTTGAGGATTACTTTACAGGAACACCGTCCCGAATTGGTGGAATTGAGATAGATACTCTGGAGCAGGAGACGCTTCTATGTCACTCTTTGGCTTATCCTAAGCAGATAGTTGAATCCAATGGTCTGGGTGTTGGTGGGCAGTATGCTTATCGTCAGAAAGGTGAAAATCACCTCTTATCGCCAGAGAACATTTTCTTGTTACAACAGTCGACTAAAAACAATAGTTATGATACTTTTAAGCAGTATACCAAAACCGTTGATAGTGTTAATGAGGAGTATATTACCCTTAGAGGATTGCTTGACTTTAAAGGTCAGCACCCTATAGATATAGATGAGGTTGAACCTGTAGAGGGTATTATGAAGAGATTTGCGACAGGTGCTATGAGTTATGGTTCTATCTCACAAGAGGCTCATGAGACTTTGGCAATTGCTATGAATAGTATCGGAGCAAAAAGTAATACAGGTGAGGGTGGAGAGAATCCTAATCGATTTGGAACCAATAAAAACTCCAAAATCAAACAGGTAGCCTCTGGGCGATTTGGTGTGACAGCTAACTATCTTATCAATGCAGAAGAGATACAGATAAAATTAGCCCAAGGTGCAAAACCAGGGGAGGGTGGTCAGCTTCCAGGGGATAAGGTTGATGCGATTATAGGTGCGACACGACACTCAACCCCTGGGGTTGGATTGATTTCGCCACCACCACATCACGATATATATTCGATTGAGGATTTGAAGCAGTTGATTCATGACCTCAAAAATGCCAATGTCAATGCAAGAATCAACACTAAATTGGTATCAGAAGTAGGTGTTGGAACCATCGCCGCAGGTGTGGCTAAAGCCTACTCTGATGTGATTTTGATTTCTGGTTTTGATGGTGGTACAGGGGCAAGTCCTCAAACCTCTATCAAACACGCAGGTCTTCCTTGGGAGCTTGGACTTTCAGAAACCCATCAGACACTTGTAAAAAATGGTCTGCGAGGTAGAATCACACTTCAGACAGATGGTCAGTTGCGTTCAGGACGAGATGTAGCAATAGCTACACTACTTGGTGCTGAGGAGTGGGGGATTGCTACTAGTGCCTTGATTGTTGAGGGGTGTATTATGATGCGTAAGTGTCACCTCAATACTTGTCCTGTGGGGATTGCAACGCAAGACAAAGATTTGAGAGCCAAATATACAGGTAAGCCTGAACATGTAGTAAATTTCGTAAGATTCTTGGCAACAGAGCTTCGTGAGATTATGGCAGAGCTTGGATTTAGAACTATCAATGAGATGGTAGGTCGAGTTGATAAGCTAAAAGCAAGAGAGGGTGTAAAACATTGGAAAGCGAAACATCTTCACCTTGAAAAACTGCTCTATAGAATGTATGTTCGTGAAGAGGATAGTAAATATAAGACCATAGAGCAAGATCACGGAATTGATGGGGCTTTGGATAATGGACTTATTGTGACTATGAGAGATGCAATTGATAACAAAACTCCAATCAAAACAGAGATAAAGCTACGAAATATCAACCGAACTGTGGGAACAATGCTCTCAGCAGAGATGACACGAAAACATGGTGAAGTTGGTCTACCTGAGGATACGATTTATATCAAAGCTAATGGTACAGGTGGTCAGAGCTTTGGAGCGTTTGTCAACTCTGGAATTACCTTTGAGTTAGAGGGTGATGCCAATGACTACTTTGGTAAAGGTCTTTGTGGTGGTAAGCTGATACTCTATCCACCTGCAAACTCTATATTTGATGCAAACGATACAGTAATACTAGGAAATGTTGCCTTCTATGGTGCGACTAGTGGTGAGTCCTATATATACGGTTTAGCAGGTGAGCGATTTTGTGTGCGAAACTCTGGGGCTAATGTGGTAGTAGGTGCTATTGGTGACCACGGTTGTGAGTATATGACTGGTGGACGCGTTGTTATCTTGGGTGAGATTGGTAAAAACTTTGGTGCTGGTATGAGTGGTGGTATTGCTTATATCTATGATGAAGAGGAGAGTCTCTCTCAACGAATTAATGATGGTATGGTTGACCTTGATAGAATCGAGACCGATGCAGACTCTGATGAGGTTCGAGGTATGATAGAGAATTATGTGAAATATACAGGCTCAAAAGAGGCTAATGCTATTTTGGAGAACTGGGATGAGGCTAAACCTAAGTTTATAAAAGTAATGCCAAGAGATTATAAGCGAGTCTTGGAGAGTAAAGTTGCAAGAGAAGTAGTTGAAGAAGATAGAGTGCTAGAGTTAGCAGGAGAGGAGCAGTAACATGGGTAAAGTAACAGGATTTAAGGATTATGAGAGAAAAAATTTCTCTCTAGCTCCAGTTGAAGAGAGAGTCAAGCACTACAGTGAGTTTACAACTCCTCTAAATGACAAAGAGATGAAAGAGCAGAGTGCTAGATGTATGGATTGTGGTGTTCCGTTTTGTCACAGTAACTACGGTTGTCCTATAGGAAATCTTATTCCACAGTTCAATGACCAAGTCTATAGAGGTCAGTGGGAGAATGCATTCTATACTCTTATGAGTACCAATAACTTTCCAGAGTTTACAGGGCGTGTCTGTCCTGCAACTTGTGAGACGGCGTGTGTATTGGGTCTGAATGAGATAGCTGTTGGGATTAAAAATATAGAGTACTCTATTATAGAAAAGGCATACGCCGAGGGTTGGATGAGACCTCAGATTCCTGCTGTAAAATCAGGTAAAACAGTTGCCGTAGTTGGAAGTGGTCCAGCAGGTCTAGCTGTAGCCAACCAACTCTGTAAAGCAGGTCATATGGTAAGTGTCTATGAGAAAGACTCACGCATAGGTGGTCTGATTCGTTATGGGATTCCCAACTTTAAACTCGACAAGCAAAAAGTGGTTCAGAGACGAGTTGACCTTATGGAAAAAGAGGGTGTAAGATTTATACCAAATGCAAATGTAGGTGTAACGCTACCTATCAAAGTGCTACAAGAGACTTATAATGCAGTAGTCATTACAACAGGAGCAGGAAACCCAAGAGACCTACCTATAGAGAACAGAGATGCAAATGGTATACACTTTGCTATGGAGTTCCTATCTCAATCAAATAGCCGAGTGGAGGGTGAGAAGTTCTCTGCCGAAGATGAGATATTAGCAACGGATAAGCATGTTGTGGTTATCGGTGGTGGAGATACAGGAAGTGACTGTGTTGGAAACTCTATCCGTCAAGGTGCAAAGAGTGTAACACAGATTGAGCTTATGCCAAAGTCTCCTGATGAGCGAACGGATGATATGCCTTGGCCTACCTATCCAAGACTATTTAGGCTATCTACCTCACAAGCAGAGGGTAGTAGTACAGATTTTAAGATGGATTTTAATATCTTATCAAAATCATTCATCAAAAATGACAATGGAGATGTGACAGGTATCAACTGTGTCAAAATCAAATGGGAAGGCAGAGGGTTTAGCGAAATAGCAGGAACAGAGTTTGTGCTAAAAGCAGATTTGGTTCTACTAGCTATGGGATTCCTTGGACCATTGCAAGATGATGTTATCAAGGAGTTGACTCTTGATACTGATGAGAGAAGCAATATTAAAACAACAGGATTTGCAACCTCTGTGGATGGAATTTTTAGTGCAGGTGATAGCAGACGAGGTCAATCATTGGTTGTTTGGGCGATTTATGAGGGGCGTGAGTGTGCTGTTGAGGTTGATGAGTATTTGACTGGGCAGAGGAGTATGCTTAACTGTAGGAGTCGGGCTCATTGTGAGCTTTAACGATATTAGATTTCGTAGGGGTGTCCCTTGTGGGTACCCTAAAATCAAGATTAACATTCCACTAACATCCCTGTCATTTACGGCACTGGTTAGTCTTAGTCAGTCATTAAATTTTATACGCATTAATGAGATAGATTTATAAAAAAATGTTGTATAATTAAAATAAAGGTTAAAAAATATGGTTCAAATAAAGAGTCTCTCTCTAAGTGGATTTAAGACTATTTATGATTTAAAAGATATGGAGTTTGAAAAAATAAATATTTTTATAGGGGCGAATGGTAGTGGTAAAAGTAATATAGTTTCATTTTTTGAGATGATTAGCTATATGATGACAGATGCTTTTGGTCAATATGTTTCGGAAAATGGTTTTGCCTCGTCAATGCTTTATCATGGACAAAAAGTTACTAATGATATAACAGCAGAACTAAAGTTTGAATCAAGAACAGGATTAAGTGAATATACTTTTAGAGTATCTCATACTTTTAACGATAATCTTATTTTTATGGGTGAAGAAATTAAATATACACGAAAAAATTCACAAAAACCATTTATAAAAAATTTAGGGGATGGAGGATATAAAGAGTCCAAATTAAGAGAGTTGTATCATAAAGATATGACAGCTAAATATATAAAAAATTTATTAGCTTCTATTCGTGTTTTTCATTTCCATGATACATCAAAAACAGCTTATATTCATCAAGCTAGACCGTTAGAGAGCAACTCTACATTAATGAGTGATGCAGGAAATTTAGCTCCTTTTTTATATAGAATGAGAGATGAAAATCTCAAATATTATGACAGAATCATATCTTATATTAGGCAAGTTGCTCCATTTTTTGATACTTTTCTATTAGAAGCATTTAGAAATAGTATTCAATTAAAGTTTAAAGAGAAAAACTCCAGTTTAGAGCTTGGTAGTTTTAGATTGTCTGATGGAACTATTCGCTTTATTGCTCTTACAGCTTTGTTACTTCAACCTAAAAATACACTACCTAAAATTATTATTATAGATGAACCAGAGTTAGGGCTTCATCCAATGGCAATTGATATTTTATCTGAAATGATAAATATTGCTTCAAGAAATTCACAAATTTTTATTACAACTCAATCTGAACGACTTATAGACCACTTTGAACCTAAAAATATTATTATAATGGATAGAAAACAGGATGCAAATAATAGATATTATAGTGACTTTAAAAAACTTAATAACCAAGAACTATCAGAGTGGACAGATGAGTATAAACTATCTGATATTTGGAATAGCAATATTATAGGTGGAAGACCATGATTAATGTCTATATTATTGTAGAGGGGCAATCTGAAGAGAAATTTGTGAAAGAGATATTATCCCCATATTTTGCACATAAAAAGATTTTTTTACATCCTGAGAGAGTCATTACTGGTAGAGATAAATTGGGCAAAGCCTGTAAAGGTGGTGGAGATAGTTATAAACTATATAAAAATCATCTACAAAAACGAATAAAACAGTTTCATAAGCAGAAAAATTACTATTTTACGACGATGATAGATTTATATGCTTTACCAAAAGATTTTCCTAAACTTAAGGATGCAAAAAGATATTACAATAAGAAATATGAATACATATCTTTTTTAGAAAAAGCCTTTTCTGATGATATAGGGTTTAGCAATTTTTTGCCATACATTCAACTTCATGAATATGAGACCCTTCTGTTTTGCGATATTAATTGTATAGTTGATGAATTTTTCGATTTAGAAGATGATAAATTATATGAGAAGATTACTACAGATATAAAATCATATGATAATATTGAATTAATTAACGATTCAAAAGAGACAGCTCCATCTAAACGCTTAAATAAATATACAAATGGAGAGTAT
>NZ_JAACKB010000330.1 GCF_010892395.1 Sulfurovum sp. bin170 | reverse complement strand
AGCTTAATTCATTGGCATTGGGCTTTAGCCACGCCAAATGAAAGCTAAAATAACCTAAAAATGGCTATTTCCTAGCAAAACTTGGTCTTTTTCAGGGCTGAAGCCTCCGTTTCCTAGGTTCTTACATAGTCTCAGGAGCGATGGGAGCAAGTCAAAAAATAACTATTTCAAAATAGTTAAATCGAAATGGTAATATCCACAAAATTGGTCTGCATATACTCCAAAATAGGCTCATAAATCTCTCTATTATAAAAATCAAGCTCTTCTGAGCTATCTTTTAGATGGCATCTAGCCTCCCAAACGAAACCATAATCTAGGATATAACAGCCATGAGCATCATATTGATTTAGATTATCAGAGTATACAAAAAGGATCTTCTGACCCTCTATCTCTTTTATCTCATAACTTCCTACATCAGCGTACTTATCATCTTCTCTCTGTTTTGCTTGTAGTTTACCCTCTTCTCCAAAGACCAATCCATAGGATCTACTTCCTATAAAAGGAATCTGGGTATGTTTTGCCGTAAACTCTGTCAAACTGTCAAAAGTAGTATCAGAGGTCAATCTCTCTACTGCGTAGTAGTTGGCTAGATACTCTTTTTTGACAACATACTTTTTGCCCTCAAGCGTGAGCGGTTTGGTTCTATACGCATCGAGTCTCTCTAGTTTGACATCCTCTATAGCGGTGATGGAGAGTCTAAAGATATTCTCATCATCTTTGGCGACCATGCTACCACTGCTCTCTAGGCTATAAGATACATCATTGCTACTGCCTCTTTTTTGGTTGACAAATATCTGTCTGTCTTCACTCTCTAGCTCAAAATCATCCGTACCAAAATCAAAATAGTGAGGAAGTAGAGTAGAGTCACTGATATTTTCCATCTCATATCTAAACTGATTATCCGTAAAGCTTAGGTTAAATCCATACAAATCTAAATTTTGAAAGCCATCATCACCAGATGAGGAGCCACCACCACCTCCCCCACACCCCACCAATAGGAGGAGTAAAGTGGAAGTCAAGCCACTTTTTAAAAAGTTAGAGTAGCTCATTATTGAGGATTACCGTGTATAGGAAAAATTCTATGACTGGTAGGATATGCAGTAATATCTGGTATTAATGTATTTGTTGCTGTAAACTTTATCTTAAAGTCACTACTAGCATCATATCCTTCTATGGTTACGGCATAATTATGTGTCCATATAGAAGGGTTTGCTGTTGTTGTATCAACAACATGAGAAGTAATAGTACCTGCACCACTGGTTATCTCATACGCAAATGTATCAGCACCTGCGGTATAGAAAAACATAGTTAAAGTAGTATCATTAACCACCATATCAGGATATCCAATAGCAGGTGCTTCATATATATTAGCTATATCTCCATCTTGAACAATAAGAACATAGGAGTAGTATTCATAATTGTTTGAAATTATCTGCAGCATATATGTACCATCTGCAATTCCTGTAATCATTAATGATGTAAAAGTAGTTGGTTGATTATAAGTATCACCACCAAACTCAGACTCTCCACTCTCATTTATGACTTCATAATCATAATGTATCTCTTCTGGATTTGATAAAGTAAATACAATATCAGACAAACTAGCGTCCCCAGCATTTTCAGTAATTGTTTTACCTATTATATGAATTGGTTCATCTTCTACATCTGCCCCCGTCACTTCTTGCACCAATCCCATCTCTATTACAGGATGTTCTCCTGGGGCTATTGTTAGTATGGTAGTTGCTTTAGCCAATACCTCATTACTTAAGTTATACGCCCTTGCCTCAAAAGTTAAAGAGGTTCCTGTAGGTAGTCCAAATATATCAAATTGCCAACCATCTAAAGAATTCATATCATCAGGATATACTGCAGTTAAACCACCACCATCAACTTCTAATCCAACATGATGAATCTGCATATCCGTCTTCTGATACAAACTCCCTTGACTTTTACCCTTATCCACAGATACATTAACTGTCATACCTGTAGCTCCATCTTCTGTAGGAGTGCTATTTGTTGAACTCCCCTCTCCACAACCTACTGCAAAAAGCAGTAGCACTGTCATCATTGCCATGTTTGTAATCAATCTTCTCATTACAAGCCCCTTTTTCTATTTTTATTTAGTATTTTTTAATACTATTTCGTATTATATAACGGAAGAATTACGAAACAATTATGTTTTATGGTTTTTTACTATTTTTTGATATTTAAAAACATAAAGAATAGTTCTATCAGGAAATTCTTAAATAAACTCTATTCTAAAAATAAGCCCACCATTTTGTGATATATCAAGCTCTCCATCCATCTCTCTTACAGTCAGATAGATAAGTTTCATCCCCAAAGATTCACTATGTGTCAACTTTTCCAAAAGAGAGAAGTTGTTATTAATCTCATGATATATCAAAATATATTTATCATCTTCTTTTCTCAACGAAATCTCTATCTCCTCCTCTTTATCTGAATCAAAAGCGTATTTTATGGAGTTAGTAAAGAGTTCATTTAAAATAATACCCAATTGAAAAACTCTATTTGTCAACAGAGAAATATGATTTGAGTCAATCTCTACAGATATATCTCTGCTATAGGTCTGATTTATCAAATCTATTAGATTCATGGTATACTCCTCAAAATCTATCTTCTCCATATTATAATCTTTGTAGAGTGCCTCGTGTATCATAGCTATAGACTCTATACGAACTTTATTCTCTTTTAACATATCATAGGGATTCTGTTGCAAGTTACTGCTCTTTTTTATGCTAAGCATCTGTAGCCCAAAGATAGAGGTGATGATATTGAGATTATTTTTGATTCGGTGGTGTATCTCTTTGAGCAAAAATGCTTTTATCCTATCATCTTTCTCTAGTTTTTCGTAGGACACCTCTGTGGATATGTTGTAAAATATCCCCAAGATTATAACAACTACAGATGTGGTAAACATATTAAAGTCAGGTGTCCGATCTGCAAAAGTTACCTCTTGTATCTCCCTATATTTCAGAGCAGTAGCACCTGTCCAATAGAGAAGATGCACAAGTGTCATCCAGAGAGCTGTCTTTAGTCTAAAAAAGAAGTAAAATCCAAAAATAATCAGAAAAGGATAAATCGTAATAAACTCATAAAATTCTCTATTAAGCACAGCTAAGCTTGACTCTGCCTCTATAATAACAATCAATATAGAGGCAAAAAGTTTTGTCTTAAAATATCTTAGATAGAACCAAAGCAGAGCAATCATCAAAAAAAGAAGTATCAATTTTATAAAAAATATGTAATATATTTGCATAATAAACGCCAAAAGTGCCAAACTAATATAAACAATAATGGAAGATAGAAAAAGTCCAACCAACATAATATCTTGATGTTTTCTACTTCTAAAAATCTCTTTTAGCTTACTTACCATAATCTAACCTTTACAAACAGTTCTTGTTTCATATCTTATCAGATTTTCATGGATAAAAGAGTAAAATATTACATTAACTTACAATTTTTAATAATTTTTAATATTTATAAGGATATTATGTGAAAAATAGAAAAACCGTACTTATTGTAGAAGATAAATTGATTCCTGCTGAATATCTTAGCTGTATGCTAAAAGATAACGGTTACAGAGTTCTTGATATTGCTGACACTGGTCGCAAAGCGATAGAGATTGCCAAAAGAGATAAACCCAATATTGTTTTGATGGATATTATGCTAAAAGGGCAGATGAGTGGTACAGAGGCTGCCATGCAGATTTGTCGCAATAGTCCTGATTGCAAAATCATCTATCTCACAGCTTACTCCAACAGAGAGATAATAGAGTCTGCCTATGAGAGTAGTGCCTATGCCTATCTGCTCAAACCTTATCGTGAAAAAGAGATACTTGCCACAATGCATCTTGCACTTTTAGACAATAAAAAAAAGAAAGAAAATTCAGATAATATCAAACTTAAACTCATCAATGAGTACTACTTCAACACAAAACTACAGCGTTTATGCAGAGATAACAAAGAAGTTTTTTTAAGTAAAAATGGACATAAATTTATGGAGATTTTAGCCAAAAGTAAAAATACAACTGTATCCAATGAGCAGATATGTGGTCACATTTGGCATGAAAATAGGAGTTGTAATACCCTAAGAGCATTAGTACATCGGATTCGTGAAAAGACCGATACACATCTAATTGAAAATGTTAAAGGAATGGGATATATTACTTATAGTAAATAGATATGATGGTTATGGCGATGAATTTGAAATGCATAACCTTTTAAATATCTCATCATAATCCAAATTGGTAGGGTGCGATTGCCAACGCACCTTAATATTTAATTTTCTAACAAACATCTTTTATTGTGCCGATATTGGGTGCGATGGCAATCGCACCCTACCCAAATATATAAATCAAATCAGGAAACAGCAGAATAATCAGCAACGCCAATAACTGCAACCCAATAAACGGTATAACCCCACGATAAATTTGCCCCGTAGTTACCATATCCCCCGAAGCCCCCTTAAGATAAAAGAGTGCAAATCCAAACGGTGGGGTCAAAAATGAGGCTTGTAGATTCAGAGCTATCAAAATCGCAAACCAAACAGGGTCAATCCCAAACGCATAAACGATAGGTACAAGTATCGGCACAACCACAAAGGCTATCTCTATAAAGTCTATAAAGAACCCAAGCAGAAATATAACTAGCATTGCTATAAGTATAAACGCCCACTTGTCGCCAATGTCACCTTTAAAGAATTCCATCGCCATCACATCCCCACCAAGTTCATTAAAAACCAGTGAAAAAGCAGTAGCTCCAATAAGTATCATAAATATCATAGAGGTTAGCTTCACACTCTCAATAGAGGAGTAGCGAAGTAGTTCAAAAGAGAACTGACGATTATATAGAGCCAAAAGTAAAGCCCCAATTACCCCAAAGGCTGCCGACTCTGTAGGACTAGCCACCCCTGCAAAGATAGTTCCAAGTACAGTTATAATGAGTAAGAGAGGAGGAGCGATAACTTTTAATGCCTTTTTGACAACTTTACCATAATCCTCATCACTCTCAATTACAGGAGCCACAGATGGTTTTAATCTTGCATAGATAAGGATATAGGCTATATATAAAATTATAAGTAAAATACCAGGAACCACTGCTGCTTTAAATAGGTCTCCTACACTAAGATGCATCTGGTCACCCAAAATAATTAAAACAATAGAGGGAGGAATAATCTGACCTAAAGTTCCACTAGAGGCAATCGCCCCAGTTGCCAATTCAGGCGAATATTTGTGTTTGAGCATTAAAGGCAGAGCAATCAAACTCATCATCACTACAGAAGCCCCAACAATCCCTGTACTCGCTGCCAAAATAGCTCCAACCACCACCACAGAGATAGCCAAACCACCTCGCACTCGACCAAAGAGTTGTCCCATAGAAAAAAGCAAATCCTCTGCTATCTTAGACTTCTCCAAAATCAACCCCATCAAGATAAAAAGAGGTACAGCCATAAGCGTAACATTACCCATAATTCCATAGACACGATAAGGCAACATATCCAAAACATGTAAGCCCATCTCATCAGAAATCAAAGCAAAAAATAGTGCAACTCCTGCAAATACAAATGCCACTTGGAAACCACTCATAAGCAAAAAGAGAGTTAACAAAAACATCAACCATAAAGGGTCAAGCAGAAATGGTAGATGAAGTGATGAGAAGATAAAAAACAGAGCTACTATAGCCAAATAAATAAATAGTCGTCTCTTAGATTCTAGTTTCTTATAAGCTTTTATAATCTCTGAAATAGCTTGAAGTACCAAAAGAACAAATGCCAAAAACAGTACGCCCTTTATCAGATAACGATGAGTCAATCCCCCTGGGTCAGATGAAATCTCATTTTGAACATAAGATTGAACGGTCATATCAAAAGAGCCACTTAGAAAGAATAGTGAGAAAGGAATGACTAAAATCAGCATAGATAAAATTTGAACTATAGCCTTGGTATCTTTGGAGTAGTTAGCAAAAAATATATCTACCCTTACATGTTTATCATGTTTGAGTGCATAAGAGAGACCTAAGAGGAAAACAATATCAAAAAGATGCCACTCTATCTCTTGCAGGGCGATTGAACCTTCTGAAAAAAGGTATCGAACTGTTGCGTCGTAGCCTACTAGTAGGGCTAAGATTAGGGCTAAGATGGCTGTTAGAGAGCCTGTTTTTTTGGTTAGGGTGTCGATTTGGTAGGTCACTCTCGCACTCCTGTCATATTTTTAATCATATTAAACTTTTTATTTAACTCTTTCCATCAGAACAACGCCCAATATCTCTATCAAAACTAATAATTTCAAATCCCTCTAACTTCTTTTTAGCACACAACATAGCATCAGCAAAATCTATATTTTTATCAGCATAAATCTCAAGAGCCTCAAAAGTAATTAATTTATTTTCGGTATAGAGATGATTGTATAAAAGTAGCTTTTTTAATGCAGAAGATATATCATCTTTTTTATACTTGTAAATTCTTTTTAACACATAGATAACCTCTGCCAAGATAAAATCCATTAACATCGCTTCTATTTTACCACTCT
>NZ_JAACKB010000329.1 GCF_010892395.1 Sulfurovum sp. bin170 | reverse complement strand
TTATAAATATATTGGTGTTTAACTTAACTGTTAAATCAATTCTACCACGATTAGTAACAGCCTCACCAACTATCTCTATACCTAAACTCGCCAAATAGACATATATCACCGTTGCATAGAACCCTTCAAAATGAGCTATATCATTATTGGTATAGTTATTATAGGGGATAGATGCAAATATGGAGATAAGTGTATCTCTAAAATCCTCTAAGTTGGCATCATATAGAGCGTCGTACAGGCTATCTTGATACTCTGATTTTCTATTTGGTTGTTTTATTACATTGTTGATTATCGAGTCATTGAGTGCGATTTGCACCTCTTTATTTGGAACTTTTAGATGATACTCAAAACCACCTCTTCGCTTTTTTATCTCTTTTTCTATAGTTAGATACCCAGCTTGGAAGAGTACTATTTCAAATTTCATTTTATTGGTATCAAAGCTATCCAATATCTCCTCTCCCACTTTAGTATTTCCTAATTTTGGCAAAAAATAGTTCTGCTGTTTTATTAGCTTTATTAAAAAAGTTGGGGTTGCTGTACCAAACCAATAATTTTTATACATTTTATCCCCATCTATAAACAATAGTATTCCATAAGGGTTATAGAGGTTTTTGCCCAAAAAGTTATATCCATCGTACCACTCTTTTAGTTCATCTAGGTCAACACCCTCTAGATATGGTAGCAGTGTGGTCTCTATATCATTTTGAGTATATCCACATATCTCACCATATTGGGATTGCAAAGAGATATCTTTTAACATATTTAATCCACTAAATATGGAGGCTTTGGCGAACCTACTTACTCCTGTGATAAAAACGAACTTAATATATTTGTCATTTGTTTTCATTTTACTATAAAATGACCTTAGAATCTCTCTATTTTGGTCTGCTATCTCTATCTGGTCTAAGTTATCCAATATCCCTTTATCATACTCATCTATTAGGATAACTACTTTTTGGTTATATTTTTTGTATGTTTTTTTAATCAACTCCTCAAAACAGTTAGCATACTCTTCTGTATCACTACATTTTATCTCTAAATCTTCTTGATTGTTTTTAAGGATAGCCAATATTGTTCTCTTTAGAGCCTCTGGACTTCGCATATCTCCACTAAAATCTATATCTATTACAGGATACTTAACACTCCAATCCCACTTATCATAAATATACAAATCTTTGAAAATCTCTTTGTTCCCCTCAAAAATTTCTCTTAGAGTACTCACAAAGAGAGACTTTCCAAATCTTCTTGGTCGAGAGAGAAATGTGTAGGTATAGCTCTCTATCAAATCCAAAGCTATTTTTGTTTTATCAATATAGAGCATATCATCATTGATAATATCTCTTAGTGTCTGTTTTCCTAGTGGTAACTTTTTTAATCTCATCTATGCTCTCCTCTCGAACCCTCAAAAACACAGGAAATCTCGGCTTCCCATACTTGGTCATCTTTTGATACTTAAAAGTAACAACACCACCAACAGTAGGTGGGTTTCTTCTCTCTTCCACACTAAACCCACTTCCTATTTTAAAGGTTAGATTGTTATCCATCACACAGGTTACAGAACCCATCAAGCCCTGATATTTTCCATGTCCACCATTATGAGCTGTTATTTTACACTCTTTATCTAAAAAAGTTTTGACTTTGAGGGCTTTGTTGGTTCTTTTATCAATATAGGAAGCATTCGGGTCACGCACCACAACACCCTCAGCACCTTTTTTTTCAATCTCTTCTAAAAATTTCTTCATATGAATCTTGTTTTTTACTTTAGTTTGTGAAACAATTTTTAGAATGTTACTCTCATAAGCTTTAACTTTAGCCAATCTCTCAAAAAGTCCACCTTTAGCATTGGGAACTTCAAAAATATAGTGTCCAATCTCTCTCCACTCTTTTGATGGATTTTTATCTCTTACGATAGATACTATATTTTCAAAATCACCTCTTTTTGTCCACAACTCCCCATCAATCTCGAATGGTGGATAGTCTTTTGTAAACCACTTGGGAGCATGGATGATATTTCCACCACGGCTTATTAGATTTTTGCCATCCCAATAAGCCCTCACTCCATCAAGTTTTTCACTCATTACCCAACCTGTGATATTTTGGTCTTTGTAGGTTTTTAGAAGTAGCAGATTTGGTTTCTCTGCCCAAATAAAAAGGCTAAAGAGTATTAGATATGTAATTAATCTCATCATCACTCAAATAAGGGTTCATAGGCAGACTCATAATCTCATTAGAGACCATTTCAGAAATAGAGAAATCCCCTTTTTTATATCCTAAATAAGAGAAACACTCTTGTAGATGCAGAGGCATAGGATAATGCACAGCAGTAGGAATACTTTTTTCTTTTAATTTTTCTTGAACCTCATCTCTATTTTGAACGCGTATACTGTATTGAGCAAATGCAGAAGTTACATTCTCAGCTACAAACGGCAAAATAAACTTTTCACTTTTCATTTTTAATTTTTCACTATATTTAGAGGCTACCTCTTGACGCAAAGCCAAATCTTTTGCATAATATTTAAGCTTCACATCCACAATACCACACTGAATGGTATCCATCCGTCCACCCATACCAATATACTGATGATGATATCGTTTTGATTGACCATGCATTCTAAGAGATTTTATTTTTTCTGCTAACTCATCGTCATTAGTAAAGACAGCACCACCATCACCAAAGCACCCAAGAGGTTTGGCAGGGAAAAAACTGGTCGTTGAAATATCACCTAAGTTACTATCAGTTTTACCCTTATAAGTAGAACCAAAACTCTGAGCCCCATCAACAATCACTTTGAGATTATACTTGTTTGCTATGGCTTGAATTGCCTCCATATCAGCAGGTTGTCCATAGAGACTAACAGGCATAATCGCTTTTGTCTTGGCTGTTATTTTTTCTTCTATTTTTGAAGCATCTATATTATAGGTTTGTTCATCTATATCTACAAAAACAGGTTTTGCACCCAAAAAAGCTATAGTCTCGGCTGTGGCTATAAAAGTAAACGGAGTAGTGATAATCTCATCATCGGGTTGAATATCAAGTGCCATCATGGCTAAAAGAAGA
>NZ_JAACKB010000328.1 GCF_010892395.1 Sulfurovum sp. bin170 | reverse complement strand
ATAGTTCGGGTGTAAACACGCCGATTCCGAAAATGCAGATTGCATATAAGGAAACGATGGCTTCAGCCTCGCTAATTCATTGGCATTAGGCTAAAGCCTCCGATTCCAAGTAAGTTTTGTATTTTTCTGGTGGGCATAAATGCACCACCCTACCGAGCTACTCGTAAAACTTCTTCTAATGAAGTTTTACCTTGCAGAGCCTTATTTACACCATCTTCAAGCATATTCGTAAACCCCTCACTCATAGCCTGAGTTCTCATCTCATCTTTGGTAGCCCCATTTGCAATCATAGTTGACAGCTCTTCAGATATAATCAGAACTTCACAAATCATCTCTCTACCTGCATAACCACTATTGTTACATACTGCACACCCTTTTCCTTTGTAAAAAATAGGATTTTGGGGGAGATATTTAGCTAACTCTTTAAGATTATCTGCCTCTATATCCTGCTCCACCTCTTTGCATGTTCCACATATCTTTCGTACAAGTCTTTGCCCTTGTATACCGATAACAGCACCTGCTAGAAGATAGTCCTCTATCCCCATATCCTGCATCCTACTAATAGCAGATATGGAGTCGTTGGTGTGTAGAGTAGAGAGTACCAAGTGACCTGTAAGTGCCGCTTCAATAGCAATTCGCAGAGTCTCTTGGTCTCGAATCTCACCAATCATAATCTTGTCAGGGTCTTGTCGCAAGATAGAGCGAAGGGCTGCTGCGAATGTGAGTCCTGTTTTGGCACTCACCTGTACCTGTTGAATTCCATCCATCTGATACTCCACAGGGTCTTCGACTGTGATAATCTTATCTCTAACATCAATAATAGCATTCAAAGCACCATATAAGGTTGTCGTCTTACCTGAACCTGTAGGACCTGTGACTAGCATAATCCCATAAGGTGATTTTATCCCTTTTTTAAATTTTTTATAAGCTTCTGCATTCATCCCTGCATCTTCTAGTTTTACTAGTGCTTTTGATTTATCAAGTATCCTCATAACAATAGACTCACCAAACATGGTAGGAAGGGTAGATACTCTAAAGTCATAGACTGCCCCATTTACAATATGTGTAAATCTACCATCTTGTGGTTTTCTCTTCTCTGCAATATCAAGGTTTGAGAGTAGTTTAGTTCGAGAGGCGAGAGGACCAAAGATTATCTTCTCTAGTTTAAAATACTCTTGTAGCATACCATCAACTCTATAACGAACTATGGCACTCTCTTCTGTTGCCTCAATATGAATATCACTCGCCATTGAGCTGATAGCTGTTGAGAGAATCGTCTCAATAAGTTTCAAAACAGCAGATGAGTCCTCTGCCCCCTCTTTGACCTCTTTAACCTCAGCAGACCCCTCTGTTAGGTCATGTTTAATATCTTCAGAATACTCCACTACCTCCTCAGAGGTTTTTAGTTTCATAAGCTCTCGTTTAATCATATTTGCATTGGCAATGGCAACGACCATAATTTTGCCACGGAAAAATCTCTCTATGGCTCCTTTTGCCTCAAAATCAGAGGGATTTTCAAATGCAACGGTGACTCTTGACTGGTCATCTTCATATAGTGGCAGAGCGTTGTATCGCATAAGCTGTTTTAGAGGCAATCGCTCTATTAATTTGTGGTCTAAGTCAACATCATTTATATCTACATACTCAATAGCAAGATTATTAGCTATTCTTTTAAGTATTCTAGTTGTATCTATTCCATTAATAGACTCCAAATCTTTCATCTCCACAGAGTGCATACGAAGCTCTTTTATAAGCATCTCTTCCATCTGCACAACACTAAGAATCTTGACCTTAATCAGATTCTCTATATTAACTCTCTCTTCTCCATATTTGGTTATAAAAAGGTCAAGCTTTCTCTGCTCTATTACCTCATTTTGTATTAATAAATCTATTACTCTTTGCATTTTATTCCTATTTGTATCTGTATCTTTTGGTAAATTTATCGTTTTGATAAATATCTATAATTAAATATTTATTTTCTATATATAGTTGATATTTTTTATCTCCATCTTCCAATTTATATACGCCATCTTTTAGTGCATATTTTTTATTAACAAACATGCTAAAAATCTTTGACAAGAGAAAATTTGTCTTTGGTAGATTCAAATCACCTAGTGCTTTTTCATCCAATAGAGCCTGTTTGAGAAGTTGTTTTTGCAGTAAAATAGTTGCAAAATAACTTGCATTCTCTCTGGACTCTTTGGTCTCTTTGAGTATTATCATGGGTGTTGCTATACGATGTATATTGTCTGTCTCCAGACAGGTTAAACCATAAAGAGTCAGATACTTCTCATTTTTTCTATTTTTGTTAAAGTGTTTCATTGCATAGTCACAGCCTCTGTCATACTCTTGCTTCTCATAAAACTTATAGAGTGTAGAGAGGTTGGAGGAGAGTAGAGCTGAACTTAATATAGTTAGAAAAACTAGAAATCTTGCAAAACTAGGAACCGATGGCTTTAGCCTCGTCCTGTTCGGGACTAAAGTCTCCGACTCCAAAGAGTTTTGTAAGAAGTCTACTAGCCATTTCATTAGATGCTCTTTGCTTTTATTTTATCTATAAGAGCTTTTGCTTTAGGTGATTTACTTGTACGATAGTAAGCGATTAGTATCTTCAAAGCTTCTTGTTGTTTTCCGAGTTTCTCTTGTGATGAAGCGAAAATCAACCAACTTTCATCCAATTTTTTATCTAAATTATTTGCTTTCAGTGCCCATTTCTCTGAGTTTTCATAGTTACCTGCTTTATAATAAGCTTTTGCAATGAGTAGAGCCTCTCTAGGATTTTTGTTCTGTTCAAATTTCTTTTTCATTATATTCATATAGTTGTTAGAAGTTCCATGAAGATTGATTTTTTTTGTCTCTCTACTATTGAGAGAAGAACCATTAACTACGGCTAACTCTTGAGCTGTTAAATAGGTTGATGCTTTAACTTTAACTAATTTTTCTTTACTTTTTACTCTCTTTTTCTCTGCAACTCTTCTTCTCTCTTTTTTATCGTTTATCTTCTCACTCTCTAAATCTACAATAGGAATAGTAGGTGCTAACATAACTTCATCAGACTCTCTTTTCTCTTCTGTTACTGTTTCATTGCTCTCTTTATCTACTTTAGCATCCATTACAGCTGTCTGTTTGCTCTGCTCACCAAAACTTATATTTAGATCTAATTTATAAAGAATATAGTATCCTCCATAAATCAATATAAGTAAAACTACTAAAATAGAAAAAACTAAAATCAAACTTTTTGCTTTATATCTGTACCATCTTTTTTCAAGCTCTTTTGTATTAATCATCTATATATCCTATCTTTATAGCTGCCATCTCAAGAATTTTTTTAGAGAGTTTCACCCCTCCAATTTTCTCGGGTTTGTACATATCATAATATTCATAAATATTAAAAATCGTATATAAAAATTTATTGGTCTCTCGAAAGTTCCCCTTTGTACAAGTGTGAATAAACTTAATATCTTTTTTTGTTATCATATTTGAAACCTCTACAAAACTCTTCTGTAGTAATTTTTTCTTTATATATATATTTAGCTCTTCTGGGGTAGCATTTTTAAGCTCTATCACCTCCCAGATACGAGTTTTGAAATGCTCTTTTGCTATGAGTTCTTCATTCTCTGTTTTGTGTAGAGTAATGACAAATTTGACTACTCTAGTATCCGAAAGTAGTCGAATTTTCTCCATTAGTGCTTCACTATAGAGTTGACACTCATCGAGAAGAAACATTATCTCTCTTTTTCCTCTGAGACTTTGACAAAACTTTAGGAGACCATCAAAGTTGACACGCATATTTTGAGGGATTTTTCGAGATGATATCCCCTCATATATTCGTTTGAGAAACTCTTTTTCGCTAAGAATTGGTGCATCAAAATAGTGTATCTCTCTGCTATTTTTCAAATCATGATATAGCTTATTTAATATCATGCTTTTACCTGTTCCTGGTCTACCAAAAAGTAGTATCATCTTTAGAGGTTTATCCAAACTCTCTTCTAAAACTTGATAGTTATAAGTTGTAGAGTCTAGCTCTACAAAATTCTCTTGATCTACAGAGTCTATAAAGATGTTTTTTATATCACTATATTTACTTCTCTTCATCTTTTAGCTTTCGATATCCTAAATCTTCTAGGGATAACTCATGTTCTCTATTGATAATATGTGGTCTAATCACAAGTACCAACTCCTCCACACTATCAATCTTTACCTCTCTTTTGAACAGATGGTCAAGAAGTGGTAAATCTCCTAAAAGAGGAACTTTAGAGACTTTTGTTCCTGTTTTGGATGAGATGAGACCACCCAAAATAACATGCTGACCATCTTGTATAGTTACTACCGATGAGATCTGTTTTCTTGATAGATCAGGTGGAATATTTCTCGAACCTGAATCATCTCTTTGCACAGGATCCAGAGTATCTGAGATAGATGGATTTATCTTTAGTGTGATGGAACCATCCTCTGAAATTTCAGGTGTAATATCAAGTAGAATACCTGCAAAAACAGATTTTACCTCTTCATTATTAGTTGTGGCAACACCTCCACCATTTGATTGACTACTCCCAGATTGAATTTTATAAAAAAGTTCATTTCCAACTGAAATCAATGCTGGTTGATTATTTAGTGTTAGCACCTTTGGATTGGAGATTGACCTTACATCACCTTGGGTCTTTAGAAACTTTATCATATCATTTATCTGTAAGGAGCCATCTGCAATAAGAGCCTTGCTATTGGGTACATCTCCTCCTCTTGAGAGTTGTGTTGAGATTGCCATATTTTGAAGGCTATATATTTGAGACCACTCTACTCCTGTCGTGGCACTATCATCAAAAGTAACACTCAATATATTAACATCAATGAGTACCTGTCTCTTTAACTGTTTTGAAATATCATCTATATATTTCGAGACTCTTTTTAACTGCTTAGGCGTACCTGTTACGGTAATCATACCTGCTTCTTGATTGATAATCGGTTTAGGTGCTTTATACTCATCCTCTGGACGATTGACTAATAACGCTAGTTCGGCAGATATTTTTGACCAAAATTGAAAATTATCGGTACTTGTAATGGTGATACCTAACGAGTCTCCTCCACTATTGCTACTCCCTTCACCACCTCCACCACTGTTGACACTAGTTGTACTAGTACCCTCTCTTCCACCTGAAATATAGTGAAGATTAAACGATTGAGTTTTGAGATATGAGATTTTTAGTCTATTACCATTAAGCTCATAACCGATATTATTCTCTGTTAAAATAACATCCAAAAACTCATTTAGTGAAGCGTTATTGAGTTTTACAATATATAGATTCTCCTGTAGTCTCTTTTTTGCCTCTCTGTCTTTTACAATGAGTGTTAATTCACACTCCTCTGCTATATTCTCTATAACATCTCCATAAGTTAAGGCACTATCAAGTGTAACCGTAAACATCTGTGTAGCACATCTATTGGCATGTGCAGGGGAGAGACCAAAAGCAAAAAATAGAGACCATATTATCATCACCTTTATATATTTTTTTAAAAATCTCATTTTAATTTCCTTTGAACATCTTAAATTTTTTCTCTCTTACTGGTATAATGAGCTGTTTGCTCTCTCTTTCACTTTTTATAGTAATTCTATCTACCCCTATATGAGTAATAGTATAGACTCCTACTTTATCTCCAATCTTATGCCACTCCCCATCAATAAATGCGGCATGGTTTAAGATAGCGACCACTTTATGAGTGACAATTTTTT
>NZ_JAACKB010000327.1 GCF_010892395.1 Sulfurovum sp. bin170 | reverse complement strand
GATATTAACAGATAGCTGGTTTGCACGAGAGAGGCTTATATTACGGGCTAAACACAAATATGGTTTCTCTGTTATCACTATGGCAAGAAAGGATTTAGGGCATCCTTCATCCCCCAATAAAAAGAGATGACACTTTTTTTCCAAAAAAAATAGACAATACTCCCCCATACCACCAAAGGCATTCAAAAAAACATATATCGCTAATGCCCTAAAAGGCAAAAACTAAAGAAAAAAAGAGGGGTTTGCTTCCTCCACAGAATCCATCAAAAGTTCAACCCACTCCTCTTTTTGCTCTTTTCTTGTAAGCAACTCCATAGGTGAAGAACCTTTTCGTTTTCCTGCTCTATATCGTCTATGATTGTGATAAAACATAAACAGATTGAGAAACCCTTGACTCACATTATTCTTAGAATTGTTCAGATAAGGTCTCAAAATAGAGTTGATACACTCCACCATAGATGAGGCTTGAATGATAAGTTCCAACTTGCCAAAAACTAATTGGCTGATTGACTCATATTCATCTTTCAACAGCTCCTTGGCGAAGTAGATATAGATGTCTCTTTGCTCTATGGCTCTATGTTTTCTATCTATATCTTTGGCTTTAACAACAGCTTTTCCCCATTGCCAAGCAAGAGATAAAAACTCTAATGCATCTTTGTTTACCCCCTCTTTTTGACACTCCTCTATAGATTTTTTGGTCTGTTCAAAATAGTTCAATAGGTTTGGCAGTACCTTTTTGGCACTTTTAGCTCTCTTGTTTACCTCGTCACTCCCAAGAGTTTGCATCAACTCTAATGCCGTCTCAATCTCACCGTTGGCACTAGCACGGTTACGAATCTCTCCTGTATGGCAAAATGGTTTAAGCTCATTGATAATGCAGTAGTAGAGGTAGGAGAAGTTATCAGACAGCTCTATTGCATCCTCTGTTTCTTTAGAGTTCTTCTCTAATCCATCTTTAACATCTGCCTCTTTTAACTTATTAACTCTCTTCTCAAGTTTACCTACCAACTCCCCAAAACGGTGGGCAATAGCGTGATAACTATCAACTTGATAAATTGCCTCAGGCAGACTCTCTTTTGCTCCTAATGCTAATCCATTACCCTCATCTCTAACCACTCCAATTACAGATATACCACTCTCTTTTACTTCATCAAAATGTTTTTTCCATGTCTCACCTTTTCTATTTTCAGCTTTCTCGATTTTCAAAATAGCTGAGCTAATAGGGTCAACCGTTATCAGTATTGGGGTTGATTTACTGAACACTTCATCACTAGCAATCAGGATTAACAGTCTCATATTTTTATCTAATTTTATATTGCTTGGAAGAGTGTTTCCAATTTTTGATAACATCTCACTAATCGTTCCCAATCCACTAAAAGGAAGAGAGCGAATCTTCATCAATTCGGAGATAGACTCCAAACTGCATCTACCTATCATTCTGTAATGCAACATAACAGCCACTGCATCTTTTTTGCTCAACTGCGTAATAGCTTTGGATGGAGCAAATATTAGTGATGATGTATCTTTTAGCACCTTTAAAAGTTCATAGATAAAATTCCTAGAGACACTATAATCCTTAGAGAGATTCGTTATTGCTCCCCACATGTTAAGAGTTTGAGCTGTGTGGGCGATAGATGCAATCTCTAATCGCATTTTTGGGGTTAAATCTTTTAGTATTAGGAATTTTGGTGAGAATTGTTCTAGAATATTATTGTAGTTTAATTGAGGTTGTAGTATCATTTTATTGAAACTTTCAATGTTTTATTTCACTCAATATAATTGTATTTTCTTGAGTGATTTATTGTGATACTATTTATTTCTTTTATTCTATTTTAATTCTTAGATTTGTTTAATTGTTAGGTGTTGGTGAAGGATGCCGGATATAAACAGTTTGACCACGCCAATAAAGCCAATCGTTCAAGTTAT
>NZ_JAACKB010000326.1 GCF_010892395.1 Sulfurovum sp. bin170 | reverse complement strand
TCTTGAAAAAGAGGCAGAGCATGAGATTTCCAAGGTTGCAACCCTCTCTAGTTACAAGGTTATAGATAGAGCGTATGGTAGCTCTAGACCTATTGGTCCTAGTTCTAAAAATATCTTGATTGTCGCTATTATCTTAGGTCTTGTCTTTGGAACTATTTTTGCATTTATTCTTGATTTTCTTGATAGTAAAATCAAAACCATAGATGAGATTGAGAAGCAGGTAGATATACCCATCTACGGCGTTGTTCCTTTTGTAAAAAATAGAAAAGTTCAACTTGAACTCTATAATAGTCCAAACTCCCCTTTTACAGAGAGTTATAGAAAACTTCGCATCAATCTACAGCTAGAAGCTGAAGAGAAGATAGTTATTCTAATCACTTCTACGGTAGATGGTGAGGGCAAAAATCTTACTACGGCAAATCTAAGTGCTATTTTTGAGATGGCAAACTATAAAACCATCGCTATTGATTTGGATATGAGAAGACCTACGCTAGATAAACTTTTTAGTATAGAGGATGCAACTACAGGTATCAGCTCTTATCTTACAGGTGAAAGTAACCTAGATGATATTATCTATCAGACAAAACATGATAATCTTAGCATTATACCTGTTGGAGATATACCATCAAATCCATCAGAGATAATTCTATCTAGTAGACTACCTGAAATGATAGATAGATTGAGAGAGCATTATGATTATATTATTATAAACAGCGTTCCTCTTGAAGTAGCAACTGATAGTAAACATATTATGCGATTTAGTGATATAAACTTGGTTCTATTTAGAGAGAATTATAGTAAAAAATCCTCCCTATTGGCTCTAGATAGTCTGCTTAATCAGAAAAAATTTAATACTATGGGGATAGTATTTATGGAAAAGATTGGAGTTTAATCTAAAAAATTTTTAAAATATTTTTTTAGATTACTGTTTACAATTTTATACCAACTAGAATCTTTTAGAGTCTCTCTAATTTTTTGAGACTCAAACTTATCTCTATGGATATATATCTCCTCTAGTGCATCTGAAAAAGAGTCTACATTATCACTACACAAGATACCATTCTCTCTGGTTATCAATCTTCTGTTTTCAAATGTTCCTGTCGCGATGGTCAATAGACCCGCTCTTACATATTCAAAAATTTTAGTTGATGGTTGACACTCATAATAGTCAACCTGAGGAATATATGCCACTCCAATATTGCAATTATCAAAATACTCCTGTAGCTCCGTATGATTTCTAGCACCATGAAATGTTACAATATCCTCTAGCCCTGTTGCTACAATCGAATCTGTTAGCAGTCTCTCCGCCTCTTTGGTTCCATGTCCAAATATATCATAGGTTATATCTATTTTTTCGTCCTTATACCTATTGATAAACTTAGATAGAGCAAAAACTGTATCCTCTATATTTCGTGAAGAGAGTACCCCTACATAAAGTAGATTCATAGCCTCAAATGATTTATCTGTTTTGGAGAGTTCATCTGAACCCAATGGCAAAATATGAGACTTTTTGGCTCTGATTCCAAGTTTATCTCTTAGAGACTCTGAGTTGATTGTTATATTTTTAAAAAAAAGAGACTCAAAATGCAGGATAGAGTCAGCTTTTTTTCTTCTTAGGTGAGTACTACCAAC